>JAGWSE010000163.1 GCA_028869395.1 Alphaproteobacteria bacterium
AGAGCTCGGCGGCCAGGGCCGGCGCCACGGCGGCGCGGGTGCTGTCCGGTCGGGCGGCCAGGGCCTTGGCGGCGCCGGCGGTGTCGCCCGACGGCTCGGTCATAACGCCAAGGCGCCGGAGCGCCCGGCGGCATTGGCCGAGCGCGATCGGCATGCTTACCACCGTCCGCACGTCCTCGAGCCGGGTTCCGGGATTGGCCATCAACTGGAAGCGGATCGGCTTGAAGCGCTCGCCGATGATCTTCAGGCCCGAGGACGGCAAAAGATGGTGCACGTCGGCGACGCGCCCGGCGATCGAATTCTCCACCGGGATCATGCCGAGCTCGCAACGCCCGGACTTCACCGCTTCGAAGGCCTCCTCGAAGGTGGCGCAGGGCACGGGCTCGTAGTCCGGGAACGACGCCACGCACGCCTCGTGGCTGTTGGCCCCGAGCTCGCCCTGGAAGGCGATTCGCCGCTTCGTCATTCCGCCGTCCCTTCAAGGCTTCGGGCGTAACTGCGGGCCCGCTCGAGGTCCGCGGGGTTGTCCACCGAGATCGGCGTCTCGTCGAGAACCGTGGCGAAGATCGCCATGCCGAGCTCGAGCGCCCGCAACTGCTCCAGCCGCTCGCGCTTCTCGAGCGGGGAAGGCGGGGCGGCGGTGAACCGCGCCAGCGCCTCGCGCCGATAGGCGTAGATGCCGTGGTGCAGCCAGACCGGCTCATCCCCGTAGAGCACGGAGCGGGTGAAGTAGAGCGCGCGCGCGGTGCGGCCGTCGGGCTGCATCGAGGCCACGACCTTCGGGATGTCGGGGTTGGTGCGCTCAGCCGGATCGCGCTCGGCCACCATGACGGTGCCGATATCGCACTCAGGATGTTCGGCCAGCAGACCGGCGCAGGCCGCCAGCGCGGCCGGATCGACGAAGGGCATGTCGCCCTGCATGTTGATCACCACGTCGTGCCGCCCGCGGGGATCGAGCTCGGCCAGGGCCGCGAGAATCCGGTCGGACCCGGACGGCAGGCCGGGGTCGGTCAGCACTGCCCGGCCGCCCGCCGCCTCCACCGCGGCGACGATCTCGTAATCGCCGGCCGCGACGGCCACGGGACCTGCGCCGGAGGCTTCCGCCTGGCGCAGCACGCGCACGATCATTGGCATACCGCCGATATCCGCGAGCGGCTTTCCGGGAAGTCGCGTAGCGGCCAGCCGGGCGGGGATGACAACGATGGGGTTCATGCTTGAGTATGGGGCGTTGCGCGAGCGCCGGTACCGTGTAAGAGAGCCGGGCGCAATAAGGGGCGGGATTCCCGCGTAAGCCGGCCCTTGTCCAGGGTCGGCCGTGGAGGGGGCCGATTTAGGATCTATGGCGAGCGATCTCACGTTCAACAAGGTCGCCGGCGCATTGCTGGCGACGGGCCTGGCCATCGCAGGCCTCCGCGCTCTCTCCACCGCAGTGTTCACGCCGGAACAGGCGGCCAAGCCGGGCTACAAGGTCGAAGTGGCGGCCGAGACCGGCGGAGGGGCGCCTGCGCCTGAGGTCCCGCCGGACTGGGGCACAGTGCTGCCCAAGGCCGACATCGCGGCCGGCCAGGCGACCTTCGCCAAGTGTCAGGCCTGTCACAGCCTGACCGCCAACAGCATCGGTCCGGACCTCACCGGCGTGGTGGGCCGCAAGCCGGGCAGCGAGCCGGGGTACTCCTACTCGCCGGCCATGGAGGCGTTCGGCCAGAAGCAGCCGATCTGGGACTACCAGCACATTTTCGAGTTCATCAAGAACCCGCAGGCCTACATCAACGGCACGAAGATGACCTTCGTGGGCCTGAAGGATCCGCAGGACCGGATCAACGTCATCGCCTTCCTGCACACCCAGGGCTCGACCCTGCCCATCCCGAAGCCGAACCCGGCTGCCGCGGCGGCGGCCAACAAGGCCGGCACGACCGGCCCGGCCGGGGCGCCTCCCGGCGGGACGGCGGGCGGCGCGACGGACGCGGGCAAGCCGGCGGCCACGAACTCGACCGCAGGCGGTGGCACGGTCGGCGAGGCGGCCACGGCCAACGCCGGCGGCCCCGCTGGCCAGGGCAAGGGCGCTCCCGGCGGCGCGCCGTCCGAGACGACCTCCAGCAAGGCCAATCCGGGCGCCGGCAAGAAGAACTAGGCCGGCGAGAGGCTCTCAGGGTCGGCGGTAGGCGGTCGGAGCGCCGTATCCCGCCGACTCGATGCGCTTGATCGCCGCCTCGAGCGGTTCGACGGCGACGGCCATGTGGTGCCCGTTGGCGTGGACGATGTGCGAATCGTCGAGCCCGATCGCCACGTGACCCTTCCAGAAAACCAGGTCGCCGCGGCCGAACCCCTGGCGGCCTATGGCCTGTCCGAGGCCGGCCTGCTGATCAGCGTCGCGCGGGCAGGCGCGCCCGCAAGCAAAGAGCGCCTGCTGCACAAGCCCCGAGCAGTCGAGGCCCAGGCTTTCCCGGCCACCCCAAAGGTAAGGCGCGCCCAGGAACCGCTCGGCCACGGCGGCATGGTCGGTGTCGAACAGGCCGATCGGCGCGAGGTGCTCGGCGGGCATCCAGCCGGCGCGGGCGACCTTCATCAGCCGCCCCTCCTCCGCCTCCACCGTGACCAGCGAGTTCATCGAATAGGGGCCTGAGGCCCGCGATTTGATGGAGGGCTCCGCAAAGGCGTAGGTGCGCAGCGCGGCGATCCTATGGGTGGGCGAAGGCCCGGGCCGAGCCAGCGCCGCCGCCGCAACGAATCCCACATAGCCGTCGCGGCGCGCCTGGCCCCAGACGAAGCCGCCCGCCTCCTCCTCGATAACCTCGAAGATCTCGCCGAACAGCAGTTGGTCCATCTGCTCCGACGCGGCGTCGGCTTCGCGGTGCACGCCGCAGGCCGGCGCGCAACAGACCATCGGCTTCGGGTCAAGATAAACCTCCGCGGGCTCGACGCCTTCCAGTGCGCGGGCGGCGACACCGTCGCGCAGCGGCGTGATTCGCGGATCGGACTTCATCCGAAGCGCTCCTTGAGCAGGCCGAACAGGCCGCGGATCGTCTGCGCCTCACCGCCGGACGGCCAGCCCGGCCGGTTGCGGGGATTCCACGCGAAGATGTCGAAGTGCGCCCAGGAGCCCTGCGGCGCGAACCGCTGAAGGAACAGCGCGGCGGTCACCGAGCCCGCCTGGGCCCAGGCGTCCGGGTCGTTCTTGATCTCGGCGACGTCGGAATCGAGCGCCGGACGATATCCGGCCCAGAGTGGCATGCGCCACACCGGATCCGACGCGGCCGCAGCGTGACGGGCTATGTCCTGCGCGAGCGCCTCGTCTTCTGTGTAGAATGGCGGCAGCTCCGGCCCGAGCGCAATGCGCGCCGCCCCGGTGAGAGTGGCGAAATCCAGGGTCAGCGCGGGCTCCAGCTCAGCGGCGCGCGCCAGGGCGTCGGCGAGGATCAGCCGGCCTTCGGCGTCCGTGTTGCCGACCTCGATCGAAATCCCCTTGCGGGAGGCGAGGACGTCGCCCGGCCGCATGGCGTCGCCGGAGATGGCGTTCTCCACGGCCGGGACGAGCACCACGAGGCGCACGGGCAGCTTCGCGGCCATGACCATGCGCCCGAGCGCCAGGGCGTGCGCAGCTCCGCCCATGTCCTTCTTCATCAGCCGCATGCCGCCCGAAGGTTTGATGTCGAGTCCGCCGGTGTCGAAGACGACACCCTTGCCCACCAGCGCCACGAGCGGCGCGCCCGCCTCGCCCCAGCTGATCTCGATCATCCGCGGCGCCCGCTCCGGCGCGGCCGCGCGGCCGACGGCGTGCACCGCCGGGTAGTTGGCTTCGAGTAACCCCTCGCCGGCGAAGACGGTGATCTGGGCGCCGAACTGCTCGGCGATCTCGCGGGCGATGGTCTCGATCTGCAGCGGCCCCATGTCGTTGGCCGGCGTGTTGACCATGTCGCGGGCCAGCGCGCAGGCGTGGGCGACCTGCCGCACCGCCTCGGCGTCGCAGCCCTCGGCCAAGAGCATGGGCCTTTCGGCCCCATGGGTCTTGTAGCGGTCGAACCTGTAGCTCCCGAGCGCGAAGGCGAGCGCGATCTGGTCCGGCGCGAGCCCCGCGGGCGCGCGGGCGATGCGGTAGGTCCCGGGCGCCAGCTTGGCCGGCAGCGCGCGGAACGCGGCCCCATCGGCCGCCGTCCCGAGGCCGAACAACACCTGTTCAGGCGCACCGTCCGCGGAAAGCGCCGTCACCGCCTGGCCGGCCTTGGCCTTGAAGTCGGCGAGGCGGACGGCGCCTCTCACCAGCGCGGAGGCGGCCTCCAGGAAGGCCGGCAGTTCGGCCTCGATGAGCGCATGGACGGGAATGGCGGCGTCCTTCGACGCCTCGAGGATCACGTCGGACATGGGCGGGCGCCTTGCGTTCCTTGAGGGGCCTTCCCTGTCGCCCAAGCCGTCGCCCCTCGCAAGTTCAGAACCCCGTAAGGGCCCTCATGAACGGCGAGGCGGGAAAGGCCATCAGCGCGCCCGCGGCGATGGCCAGGCCGTAGGGGACGCTCTCCCCGGGCTCGGCGAGACGGCTGAACCAGGCAGGGCCGGTGACCACGAAGGGGCGCAGGTAGGCCGAGCGCAGCCCCAGCAGCGCCATCGCGAGGCCGCCGCCCGAGACCGCGGTCATGGCGCCATAGGTGGCCGCGGCCGGCCAGCCCAGCCACAGCGCCGCGGCGGCGAACAGCTTGGCGTCGCCCCCGCCGATCCAGCCCAGCGCGAACATCAGCATGCCGAGGACGAGCGCCGCCGCCCCAATGCCGATGTGGAGGCCGAGCTGCGACAACGACAGGCCCATGGCCAGCGCCGCAGCCGGGAAGGCGGCGAGCAGCGCCAGCGAAATCCAGTTCGGTATGGTGAAGCTCGTCGCGTCGCGCAGCGCCGCCACGATCACGAGCCCTGGAAAGACGACCGCCAGCGCGGCCTGCAGCAGATGGATCACGGGAGCCTCCCGATCCCGAGGATCGCCCAGGCGGATGAACGGAGCGTTTCGGCTCGCGCGGCCGCGCATAGCAGAAGGGCCCCCCGGTCGCCCGGGAGGCCCTTGCCAAGGGAATGCTCGACTGCACTTCGGCTTAGTTCGCCGGAAGCTGGTTGGCCACGTTGCCGAAGGTGTTGGTCAGCTTGCCGCCAAGGGTCGGCAGCACCGCAGCGATGGCCACGGCGACCAGGGCGGCGATCAGACCATACTCGATGGCCGTGGCGCCGGATTCGTCCTTCAGAAAGCGCGAAACGAACTGGGTCATGGAACTCTCCTTGCTCTAGCGGGCAGGCGGCGGGAGGAGGAAGGTCCGCCTGCTCGCCCAAAAGCGGGAGCAAATTTGGCCGGAGCCACTTAATCTCCGATCATCTTCTTTGGTTTATTCGAATTGATGATTAGTATTGGTTAAGTATAACACCAGACCTGACGGAACAGCCGTTTCGAAACAGGGCGCCGCCGAATCACGGCGGCGCAGCGAAAATCCTGCGCCGCGAAGGGATTTTTTGGTTCGGTCGAGGGCGCGGCGGCTCAGGCGCTGGCGCGGCCGGCTCCGCGTACGAATGTCAGCCCGACGAGACCCACCGTGAGCAGCAGGACGATGCTGGCGAAACCGCCCTGCTGGCTGTGCGTCAGCCGCGTTCCCAGGTTGACGAGCGACGGGGCGAGCCAGGCGGTCGCCACGCCCGACAGCGCATAGACGCCGAAGAAGGCGCCAGTCTGCTCGGGCGGCGTGAGCCGGGTGAGCGTGGTGCGGCTGGAGGCGTACTGGCCGGTGATGAAGATGGCGTTGTTGAAGCCGATCAGCAGATAGATGAGATCCGGCAGCGTCTTGTAGACGGGCCCGTTCCAGAGCGGCGCGTGCGCTGCGGGGTCGTAGTGGAAGACGTAGAGGATGCGGTCCGGGGCCATGCCGAGAAGGGCGACCAGGCCCAGCACCGTCATGAAGATCTCGATCAGCAGGGCGTTCTTCGGCCCGAGGCCCGCGTCCAGCCAGCGGCCGACAAAGCCTCCGAAGACCGCCAGGATGGAGAGGATGATCCCGGTGATCAGCAGTTCCAGCGGGCCCCATTTCATCACGCCCGCCGCAAGCACGCCAAAGAAGAAGAGCACGCCGTTCATGCCGTCCACGAAGAACATGCGCGACAGAAGGTAGATCACCGCGTCGCGGTACCGCCGCACGGTCTTCAACATGCGCAGCAGGTCGCTCGCGCCTTCGCGGAACGCCTTCAGCATCGGGATATCGGAGCGCGGCGCATCCGGCGTGAAAAGGAAGAGCGGGATGGCGCCCAGGAACAGGATGCCCGCCGAGAGCAGCGCCACGACGCGCTCGGGCTCATGCTGGGCGGGATCGAGCCCGAAGAGGGGCGCGGCCGGCACCCAGGCCCAGTGGACCTTGCCGGGCAGGGCGAAGGCCCACGCCGTGAAGGCGAGCGCCAGCACCGACATCCCATTGCCCAGCGACAGCGCCAGCCCGGAGGCCCTGTGCGCCCCCTTCAGCCCCGCCGCGCGCACCAGCAGGGAATTGTGCAGCACCTCGGTGTAGGAGAACAGGATGTTGGCCACCATGGCGATGAACATGGTCGCGGTGACCGACAGCGCGCTGGAATCGGGCTTGGCCCACCAGAGCGAGGCGATCAGGGGCGTCATGGCGGCGACCAGCAGGGCCAGCCAGCCCTTGCGTCGGCCGAGCTTATCGATGGAGGCCCCAAGGAAGGGCGCCGTCCCCATCACGATCCAGCCCGCGTACTGCTGCCAGCGGGAGATCACCTCCTGGCCGCGCACCGGGTCGCCCACCATGACCGAGGCCACGTAGGGCATGAAGATGTAGATGGTCATCAGGATCACGTACGGATCCCGGCCGCCCTCGAACATCGCCCAGGCCACGCCGCCCCGGGTCAGCTTCGCGTCGCCGCCGATGGTGGAGATGATGGGTGGCTCACCCACGGACGAAGGTCCGAGGGTCTCCAGCGCGGCGGATTCGGTCAAAGGCGGCATCTCCCCATGGGCCGCCTTTTGAACAGGCGGTTTGCGGCGAACGTTAGTCGCAGCCGCGCCGGCGCGCGAGGACCAAGACGCGCGTCAGGCGAGCAACTGATCGTGCAGCCGTCGGCGCAGGTCCGGCCCGAGGCCCAGGCCCTGCTCCAGGTAAGCGTCGATCGAGCCGAACTGCGCGCGGATGGCGGCGAAGGCCGCGGCCAGGAAGTCCGCATGCACCCCGATCGCGTAGCGGACGGCCTCGTCGGAGGCCCGCCGGCCCGTGGTCTCGAAGATCAGTTCGCCGACCGCCGACGAGCGCGCCTCGATGCGCGCGGGATCGTTGGTCAGCAGATAGTCGTGGACAATGTCGTCGTCATGCACGCCGGCGAGATGATGGGTGAGCGCGCAGACGACGCCGGTTCGATCCTTGCCCGCGGCGCAGTGCACCAGGATGGCGCCGTCGCTGTCCGCCACGGACCGGAAGTAGCGGCCGTAGAGATCGAGGTAACGGGGATCGAGCGGGGCTGCCCGGTAATAGTCCAGCATGTAGTCGCGGAAGGCCGACACCGTCAGGTCGGAGCTCTTGAGGAACTCCAGCCACTCGACCGTGCGCTCCTGCTCGGCGTCGCTGTCGATGATCTCGGCCCCGAAGCCGTCCCAGCGGCGGCTCGGATCGCGCACACGCTCGTCGGGCCGGCGCAGGTCGACGACGACCGCGATGCCGAGTCCCTTCAGCGCCTCAAGGTCGGCGTCACTGGCGCGGGCGTGATGGCCCGACCGATAGAGACGCCCGGTCTTCAGCCGTTGGGCGCCGCGCCCGGCGTAACCGCCGAAGTCGCGGAAATTCTCGATGCCCTCCAGGGCCAGGCGGCGCGTCATGGGCTTCGTCTAGCCGCTGAGGTTGACGAAATCGAGACGGCTGTCTGCAAAAGAAAAGGGGCGGCCCGATGGGCCGCCCCGCAGATGGCTGACACGCCGTTTTCTACTGACGGTAACGGAACCCGGCGAAGAAGAAGCGGCCGAGGTCGTAACCGACGTCGTTGCCCGTTCCGATCGTCTGGTAGGGGGCGCCTTCGCCGAACACGTTGTTGACCCCCGCGAAGACCTCCATCCCGCTCAGGCGGCCGCCGAAGTGGTCGCCCAGCTGATAGTGCACCGAGATGTCGTGGTAGAAGACGGCCTTGGCGTAGGGGTCGTTGAGCGCTTCCGACCGGTCGACCGAGGTGGGATCGGTGTTGAAGAGCGCGCCCTTGCCCACGTAGCGGACCTGCCAAATCACCGTCGTCGGACCCTGCCGGTATGTGAAATCGGCCAAGCCCTTCCACTGCGGCGTGCCTTCGTTGCCATTGTTGGCGACCACGCCTTCCAGCACATGGTAGGTGTTTGGGTCGCTCTGGAACGGGAAGTTCCGCAGACGCACCACGTAGTCGGCGTTGATGTCGGCCGAGAAGGTGCCCGTCAGACCCTTCGTGAAGTCCCACCGTTGGGTGACCGGCGAGACGTCGTGCACGTAGGTGACGTGCAGCTCGTACCCCGAGGTCTCGAGCTTGGAGGCGTTCACATAGGTCGTCTGGATGAAGTTGATATTGTGGGTGACAGGGTCACGCGTGAACAGACTGCAGAAAGTCGGATCCAGGTTTGCCGAGTCGTAGCAGTTGTTGATGATGTCCTGGCCAGCGACCTGAGTGATCGCGTTCTTGATCTTGATCGCGTAGTAATCGAGAGTCACAGCCAAGCCCGGGATGAGCTCGGTCGGCTGGAACACAACGCCGCCAGTGTAGCTGATCGACTTTTCCGGATCCAGGTTCGGATTGCCCGAGATCTTGCCAAGGATGCCGGCGTTGGTGTTCGCCACGAAGTTCGGCGGGATGCCAGCCGCGGCGCAGTTCTTGGCATAGTTCGCGTGGCTGCCGATGTTCTCGACCGAGCACGGGTCCGTGGTCCCATTGAAGTAGGTGCTGGAGCTTGGCAGGAACGCCTCGGTGATGTTCGGCGCCCGAATCGACCGCGAGTAGGTCGTGCGGAACTTCAGCCAGGACACCGGGCCGTAGTCGCCGCTGAACTTGTAGGCGCCGACGCGTCCGACGGTCGAGTAGTCCGCGCCGCGGTAGGCCGCATCCACGGACAGCTCGTTCAGGAAGGGGGCGTAGTCCTTGAAGATCGTCTGGCTGAGTTCGACGTAGGCTTCCTTGACGTTGTAGCCGCCGGAAGAATTGTTGGCCGTGTTCTCCGTCAGGCCGGCGACCATGGTCGGGTCGCTGATGCTCTTGGTTCGCTCCTGGCGGTACTCCGCGCCAACAGCAACGCCCAAGGGACCACCCTGCAGCTTGAAGAACCGGCTGGTGTCGAAGTTGAAGTTCAGGTTCGCGTCTTCCTGGCTCAGCGTGTCCGAGGTGTCGAACGAGCCGAAGGAATAGGCGAATGCCGACGCATTGTTGTTTCCGGGGGCGAAGGGATTGAACGGCACGCAGCCGGGGGCCGCGTTTGCTTCGGCATCGTAGCCTGACCCCGCCGTCGGTGCGCCCGCGCTTGGCACGTTGATGCGGCAGGCGGGTTGGCCCGTCGCCGGATCGATCACCGAGTCGATTGCAGCAGCGAAATTGGACGTGATCCGCAGGTCGTTGTTGCGGATCAGCGTGGAGACGCGGCCGTAGTTCAGGTGGCCGTCCCAGTTCACCTTGGCGAATCCGGCGTCGAAGTCGCCGTTCAGGCCGCCGACGATCCGGAAGGTCCGGCGACGGATGTTCTGCGAGCGGCCGCCCGGCTGCTCGAACTCGGCGATGTACGGATAGTCCGACGCCGCGGTGCCCGCCAGCGCCGCCGCCAGGTCCGGCTGGATGAAGGCGTTGTCGGGCTGCAGCTGGTAATCCGCAAAAGTGAACGACGGCTGGATCACGTTCTGCACGTTCGATTGGACGAGCTTGGCGTCCAGATCGCCATGCAGGTGATCCGAGAAGTCGTAGTTCAGACGGAAGTCGCCGCCCTTGGTTTCGATGGGCGATGTCTCTTGATTGAGATCCTCTCCAAAGTAGCAGTCCTGACAGTTCTGCGGCAGCTGGCCGAAGGCGAAGCTGTTGTAGCCTGTGCGCGCCGCCACCGGGATCAGGCGCCCGTGGCTGTCGAACATGAACTGCGGGTTGAAGGTGCCGGCGTTCAGAAGCGTTCCGTTGGGCGTGACATAGTCGCTACCCACGTTCGGCACGAAGATCCTGTCGGGAATCCCATCATTACGAATGGGCGAGGGATAGGAATAGAATCCCGACGGAGTGGCGCCCCCGATATCAGCCGGATTGGTGATCGTGCCGTAATTGTGGGCGCCGGGCACGTCGCGCACCCAGATCGCGTTTTCCTTGTTGTAGAAGGCGCTTACCGTCAGGTTCAGCCGGTCATCCAGGAAGTCCTTTCCGGCTGTGACGGAAGCCTTGTACTTCGCGCCGAAGCCGTCGTAGCTGCCGGCCTGGGCGTCCATCTGGAGCCCTTCGAAGCGCTTCTTCAGGATGATGTTCACGACGCCTGAGACCGCGTCGGAGCCGTAGATCGCCGAGGCGCCGCCGGTGGTCACTTCAACGTGGTCCACGAGCTCGGGCGGGATGGAGTTCACGTCCACCGCGTTGAAGCTGACGTCGCCGTTCACGTGCCGCTGTCCATCCACCAGGACAAGGGTCCGCGACGTGCCGAGGTTGCGCAGGTCGATCGAGCTGATGCCCGCCGTGTCACCGAAGTTGTTCGAGTTGGCGCGGACAGTGGTCGTGCTGCCGACCGCCGGCAACTGGGCGATGATGTCGCCGAGGTTGGCGGGACCGGCCTGCTGGATAACCGTCGGAGACACGACCGAAACCGGGGTCGCCTGCTCGAGGTTGGGGCGCGGAATGCGCGTGCCCGTGACGACGATCTCCTGAAGCGTATTGCTTTCGGCGCCTCCAGAGGTTGTGGCCGGCGCGGGCGCCGTCTGGGCCATGGCGCCGGCCGCCACGGCGACCGAAGCCAGGAGAGTTGTGCCAAACAGAATGGATTTCGGGGTCAACGTCGCGCGCACTACGCCCTCACAAGACTGATTTCACCACGATTGCGCCGCAATCGGTTCGAGCGTTTCATGGCACGCAGGGTCGCCGACGCCACAGAAATTTGCCAGCAATGACAAATGGCTGCCATACCGTGACTTCGAAACCACATCTTTTGCGTGTAACGACGTTCACAGAACGGTCACTCGAACGCCGCAATCGGGCCCCGATCGAGCCTATCTGAAGGGCGGCTCGTCGAAGCTTCGAAGCTTGCGTGAATGCAGCCGCGCGCCTTCCCGGCGCAGCAGGTCCATGGTGACGACCCCGATCTGGAGGTGCTGGCCGATGGCGCGCTCGTAGAAGGCGTTGGCCTGTCCGGGCAGCTTGATCTCGCCATGCAGCGGCTTGTCGGAGACGCAGAGCAGCGTCCCGTAAGGAACCCGGAACCGATAACCCTGTGCGGCGATGGTGGCGCTCTCCATGTCGATGGCCACCGCCCGGCTCTGGTTGAAGCGCCGCGCAGAGGTGGAATAACGCAGCTCCCAGTTCCGATCGTCGGTGGTGACGACGGTGCCGGTGCGCAGCCTGCGCTTGAGGACTTCGCCGCTCTCGCCCGTGACCTGTTCGGCCGCGGCGGTCAGCGCGACCTGCACCTCGGCGATCGGAGGGATCGGGATCTCCGGCGGCAGCACCCGGTCGAGCACGTTGTCGTCGCGCAGGTAGGCGTGGGCGAGCACATAATCGCCGATGGTCTGCGACCCCCGCAGGCCCCCGCAGTGGCCGATCATCAGCCATGCCTGGGGGCGCAGGACCGCCAGGTGGTCGCAGATCGTCTTGGCGTTGGAGGGGCCCACGCCGATGTTGACCAGAGTGACGCCCCGGCGACCCTCGGCCATCAGGTGGTAGGCAGGCATCTGGTGCTTGCGCCAGGCGCCCGCGGCGATCCTGGCCTCCGCGTCGGGCGTCTCAGCGGTCACCAGCACCTGCCCCGCCGCCGAGAGGGCCGTGTACGGGCCGCCGGCCTTCAGCTGCGCGCACGCCCAGCGGACGAACTCGTCGACGTAGCGATGATAGTTGGTGAAGAGGATGTACTGCTGGACGTGCTCGGCGGGGGCGCCGGTGTAGTGCGCCAGGCGAAAGAGCGAGAAATCGGTCCTGAGGCCGTCGAACAGGGCGAGCGGCCGCGGCGCGTCGCCCGCCGTCAGCCACGAGCCGTCGGCGATCTCGTCGCCGATGTAGGCCAGCTCCGTTGTCGGAAAATGGCGGGCGATCTCGCCGGCGCCGCGATCGGCGAGCTCCAGGTCGAGGCCGCCCTCCAGCACGTAGGGGAACGGGATCTCCTGGCTCGAACGGCCGACCTCGATCTCCACTTCGAAGTCCTGACGGATCAACGTCAGCTGCTCGATCAGATACTCGCGGAAGAGGGCCGGCCGCGTCACGGTGACCGAGTAGCGGCCCGGCAGGCCGATGCGGGCGAAGGCGCGCCCGATCCGGGGATAGGGCCGTCCGGGCGGCCAGTGCAGGCGCAGCTCCGGATAGGCGAAGGCGCCGGCGGCGCGCAGCTTCGGGTCCGGCGGGGTTCCCGTGCTCAGGAACGCCTTGAGCGCGGTCCGCAGCGCATCGACGCTGCTGCGGTATTCCATTTCGAGCCGATCGACGAAGCCGGCTGCCTCTTCCCTTGTCATCGCCGCGCTTATAACCGCCGCCCAGCACCTTGGCGAGCGCGCGCCGGCTCAGCCGTGCGCGGCGCCCTGAGTGAGCTCCGCCAGCCGATCCGGGGCGACGACACGAACGCCGGCGGTGGTCACGGCGATCTCGCCGGCGGCCGACCACTCCTTGAGCTTGCGGTTGACCTTCTCCCGCGAGGCGCCGATCCGGCGCGCGAGCTCGGTCTGGCTGATCGCGACGAGCCCCCTGGCGTTCTGCTCGGCGAGCAGCAGGCGGGCGAGACGTCCGCCCAGATCGAGGGTGGTCTGGGCCTCCAGGGCGGCATTGGTCTTGCGCAGGCGCCCGACGAGCTCGACCAGCAGGCCGACTGCGGCGGCAGGTTCCGCTTCGAGCCTGGTCAGCAAGGCCGAGCGCGGGATGCGCCACAGCCGGCATCGGCGCGTCGCGGCCATGTCTGTGGACCGCGGGCCCCCGTCAAGGACGGCCATTTCGCCGACCAGGGCCCCTTTGCCGAGCGCCACGAAGCGGACTTCGCGGCCGCCTCGCGAGGCGGTGCGGACCTCGATCTCGCCTTCCAGGACGACATACACTGCGTCGCCCGGGTCGCCCGCCTGGCAGAGCAGGCGCCCGGCCGGGAGCTCCAGAGGGCTCCCGGCCCGGGCGAGCGCGGCCGCGCCTTCCGGAGAAAGGCGCCCCAGGACCTCGCTGGCCCTGAGGGCCGCACAGACCTGATCGAGCGAGTTCACAGGTACGGTGGGCATGCCGCTCCCCTGAGGGCGCGGCATGCCGCAGAGGCGTCCGCCGGCCCAGGTCAGCAACTCTAGCACGGCGCTGTCGGGGACGAACGCCTCGGTACGCGGAAGAACGCCGGGCATCAGCGGTCGCGGCTGGCCAGCGTGATGTCGGCCGAGTCCGCACCATGGATCGAGCCCTGGCCGGTCCAGAGCGCGGCCACCTGGGTCGAGCCGAGCTGGTCGACGGCCTTGCTGGTCATGCGGGTGACGCACCTGTCCTGCGCAAAGCGGCGGCTCAGGTCGCGGGACCCGTCGTCACCGCAGAACTGCGTCGCCGCAGCCTTGATGCGGCGGAGCGCGGCCTGGGCGCCGGCGGCGTGGTTCGTGTCGAGATCGCTGAGGCGCACGACCATCACGTCCTGCGGCGACGAGGGGGCCTGCGCGGCGGCGACGCCGGCCGAGGTCAGGGTGAGGGCGGCGAGCGCGGCGCCGAAGCAGTAGCGGAACATCGGAAGCTCCTTCGAGTGGTTGCATCGCCAAATCGCGATAAGTCCACTGGTAAGGGCGCGGGGTCCGGGCGGCTGTGACAGCGGTCACAGGTGGACGCGGGCCGGCCGGCCCGGCACAAGGACCGGCGCTGTCAACCGGGGGGCTGAGGCATGAATCGGCTGTTCACGGGCTTCGTCGTCGCCGCCATGATCCTGGGCGTTGCGGTCGGCTGGGCCCTCAATCAGTACGCTTCGCCCGACCAGGCGAGAGCCGTGGCCGACAACCTCTCGATCGTCACCGACGTGTTCCTGCGGCTGATCAAGATGATCATCGCGCCGCTGGTGTTCACCACCCTGGTCGCCGGTATCGCGCACATGGAGGACGCCGCCACCATCGGGCGCGTGGGCGTGAAGACCATGGGCTGGTTCATCTCGGCATCGGTCGTGTCGCTGCTGATCGGCCTCTTCATGGTCCACCTGCTGCAGCCCGGAGCGGGGCTCTCGATCCCGCTGCCGGACGCCGGCAAGGCCGCGAGCGCGGTGGACATGTCGAAGTTCACGGCGCGGGCGTTCATCACCCATCTGGTGCCGGCCTCCATCGTGCAGGCGATGGCCGACAACGAGATCCTGCAGATCGTGGTGTTCGCCGTCTTCGTGGGCACGGCGGTCTCGGCGATCGACAACCGCGCGCCGGCCGTGCTGGCGCTCGTCGAACAGGTCGCGGCGATCATGCTGAAGGTCACGGGCTACGTGATGCGCACGGCGCCGCTGGCCATCTTCGCAGCGCTCGCCTCCACGGTGGCGACGCAGGGCATATCGATCCTGCTCACCTATGCGAAGTTCGTGGGCGGCTTCTACGTCTCGCTGGCGCTGCTCTGGGCGCTGCTCGTGGCGGCGGTCGTCCTGATTGTCGGCCCGCGCGCGCTGAAGCTGATGGCGGCGATCCGCGCCCCGGCGCTGCTGGCCTTCTCGACCGCCTCGTCCGAAGCCGCCTATCCGCGCACGCTCGAGGAGCTGGAGCGCTGGGGGATTTCCAAGCGCGTCGCGAGCTTCGTCCTGCCGCTCGGCTACTCGTTCAACCTCGACGGCTCGATGATGTACTGCACCTTCGCGACGCTGTTCATCGCGCAGGTCTACGGGATCCACCTCTCGATCGGCGAGCAGATCACCATGCTGCTGCTCCTGATGGTGACCTCCAAGGGCATGGCGGGCGTGCCGCGCGCGGCGCTGGTGGTGATCGCAGCCACCCTCACCTACTTCCATCTCCCCGACGCGGGCCTGCTGCTGATCATCGGGGTCGACCACCTGCTGGACATGGGCCGCTCGGCCACCAACGTGGTCGGCAACTCGGTGGCCGCGGCGGTCGTCGCGCGCTGGGAGAAGCAGATCGAGATCCCGACCGAAGCGGCTGCGGCCTAACGGCCGTTAAGCATCTCGATTAACGCGGTATTCGCCTCGTTGGGGCAAAGCTGACGCTCTCTGTCCGCTGGTCCGAGGCGCAAGCCCCCTTGCCCATTTCCCGCACCCGTCCCGATGAGCTCGCCCGCCGCGTGGCCGAGCTGGAGGCCGAGCGCGAGCTGACGCTCAGGCTCGCGCAGACGGATTCGCTCACCGGCCTTCCGAACCGCGGAGCGTTCACCTCCGAGCTTTGCACCCGCCTCGAGGCCGCGCGCGCGCAGGACCGGCGGGTGGCGCTCTTCATCATCGACCTCGATCGGTTCAAGCACCTGAACGACACCCTCGGCCATCATGCCGGCGACCTGCTGCTCGCCGAGATGGGCGAGCGTCTGCGCGCCGGCGCGCAGGGCGGCGAGGTCTCGGCGCGGCTGGGCGGTGACGAGTTCGCGGTGATCTCCGAAGCCGAGGACGTGGGCGCGCGGGCGAGGCGGCTGCTGTCGCGCCTGACGCAGCCGCTCTCGATCTACGGCCGGGTGGTCTCGCCGTCGGCCTCGGTGGGCGTGGCGGTCTACCCGGACGACGCCTGCGACGCCTCGGACCTGCAGCGCTTCGCCGACATGGCGCTCTATCGCGTCAAGACCCGCGGCGGTCGCCGCTGGAGCGTGTTCGACGCCGAGCTGCGCGCCGAGAACGAGCGTCGGCAGACGCTGGAGACGGAGCTGCGCCGGGCCATCCCCGCGGGCGAGATCGAGCCCTGGTTCCAGCCGGTGGTCGATTCGGCGACGGGCCGGGTCACCGGCGTCGAGGTTCTGGCCCGCTGGAACCATCCCGAGCAGGGGCTGCTGACTCCGGCCGCCTTCGTGCCCATCGCCGAGGAGCTCGGCCTGATCGGCCAGATCGACCAGGCTGTGTTCGACACCGCCTGCGCCCGCGCAGCGCCGTGGGTCGCCGAGGGGCTGATCGAATCCATCTCCTGCAACGTCAGCCCCCGGGACCTCCTGGACCCGGCGTTCTCGCGCAAGCTGATCCGCAGGCTTTCGCGCACGGCCCTGCCGGCGACGGCGCTGACCGTCGAGATCACCGAGACCTTCCTGCTGCAGGACCTGGCGCTGGCGCGGCGGCACATCGAGCGCCTGGCGGCCAAGGGCGTCCGCATCGCCCTCGACGACTTCGGCACCGGCTATTCGAACGTCCGCGCGCTGATGAACCTGCCGATCCACACGGTGAAGCTGGATCGCAGTCTCATCGAGGCGGTGGGCCGCGATGTCCGGGTCTCGAAGCTCGTCACCACCATGCTGCACGCCGCGCGATCGCTGGACGTGCGGATCGTCGCCGAAGGGGTGGAAGAAGCCGCGCAGGCCGCGTTCCTGCGCGCGGCGGGCTGCGAGCGCATGCAGGGCTATCTCTTCGCCCGGCCCATGCCCGCCGACGCCATGGAGAACCACCTGCGGGAGAGCGCCGAGGGCCTGGCGGCCGCGCCGGCCGCACCTGTCCTGGCGCGCCGCCGCCGCGCCTGAGGCCTATCTCGGAAGCCCGGCGCAGGCGTCGCGCCGCGGCTCGGCAGGGATGGTCATGCCCTGGGCCCTGGCGCGCTCGGCCATCAGCTTGTGGTGTTCCAGCACATAGGCGTGGCATTCCGCGTAGGTCTTGAAGCCCGCCATCTTGGACTGGTGCGCCTGGCGCTCCTGCGGCGTCATCATCGACCAGCCCATGGTGACGCCGGGGCCGGCGCGCATGCCGCCGCCCATCATGCCACCGCCCGCGTGGTAGCCCATGTGGGGACCCATGCCCGGGCCCGGGCCCGGCTGCGCCAGGGGCCCGGGCGTGATCTGGGCGTGGGCCGCGGCGGCGAGCGCGAGCGCGCCGGCGAGCATCAGGTTCCTGAAGGGTGACATGGCGTTGGGCCTCCTGCCTCGGATGGCGGAAGCATCGCGCAAGGCCCAGAGGGCGGCCTTGATCGGGCTCAACCTGTGCGAGGAGGGGCAGCGACCCCCGGCCCGGCAGGGGGCTCGTCTGAACCGGGGGCCGCCGAAGGCGCGCGGACTGGAGAGGAGTGACACACGCGCCAGGACCCTCATGTAGGGGCTCGCGGCCGAAACCCAGCGCGGCCCTAGCGCGGATCGGCTTCGGCGGCGGCGGCGTCGCGGGGAATCCAATCGGAAGCGAGGGCCTGGGCGCCGGCGGCGGCCAGGCGGAAGACGCAGCGGACGCCCGCCTCCGGATAGGTCAGCCGCACCTCGTCGCCGGAGCCCGCGACGGCGTGGGTGATCAGGCGGGTGCCGAAGCCGCGGCGCTCGGGCGGGCGCACCGGCGGGCCGCCGATCTCGCGCCACTCGATCTCCACCCCGTCCGGCGGGGCGAGCTCGAGGCTGAGCTGGACGCGGCCGTCCGGCCGGCTGAGCGCGCCGTACTTCAGCGCGTTGGTGGCGAGCTCGTGCAGCGCCAGGACCACGCCGCGGGCCCGCTCGGCATCCACCTTGGCGTCGGCCCAGAGCTCCAGTTCGATGCGGTCGTCGCCCAGCGCGCCCACCGCGGCGCGCACGAGGCCGGCGAGGCTGACGTCGACGAACGGGCTGAGCGCCAGTTCCTGGGCGGTGGCGAGCGAGCGCAGGCGGGCCTCGATCCGCCCGCGGGCGTCGGGAAGGTCGCGCGAGCCGCGCAGCGACTGGTCGACGACGCCCTGGACCACCGCAAGCAGGTTCTTCACCCGGTGGCCCATCTCGCGCGAGAGCAGCCGCTCCTGCTCCTGGGCGAGCAGCAGGGCCTGCTCGCGCACCGAGAGCTTCGTCAGCGCCGAACGCAGGCCGACCACCGAAACCAGGCTGAGGCCCGCGATCACCCAGAAGAGGACCAGCGACAGGAGGTCGAACAGCGGCCGGTCGAAGGTGTCGGCCGGATTGAAGAAGAAATAGTAGGTGATGAGACCGCCCAGCAGCATGCTGATCGAGCCGCTGAGCCAGCCGCCGAGGAAGGCCGCGGCGAAGAGGGCCAGGAAGTTCGGCGTGAAGGCCGCCTCGTCCTGCAGCACCGGCTTCAGCGCCAGCCGCAGCGCCGCGGCCAGCAGCGCCGTGGCGAGACCCAGGGCGATGCGCTCCCACAGGTTCAGACGCCAGGTGACGGGGGTCCAGAGCGGCGCGTCCGGCATGGCCGCACCCCTAAGACGAGCTTCCGGGCCGAAGTAGGGCGGCTCGCCCGCGGCGCCCCACCCCGGATCAAAATCGCGGGCTGCCGCGTTGGCCTCCCTCGAAGGAGGACACTATGGATCGCAAGAAGATCAAGATGGCCGGGGCCGCGGCGGCGCTGATCGCCGCCCCGGCCGCCGCTTCGGCCGCCACCACCACCCAGGCGCCGGCCGTCCCGGTCGCCAGCTCGTACGCCGAGCTGCTGCAGCCCATCTCGAACCCGGTGGAGCGGCTCGCCGCCGCCGACGCCCAGGCGGCCGACGAGGCCCGCCTGATCGAGGCCCAGTACTACCAGCCGCCGCCGGTCGTGGAGCATCACCACCATCACCACAGCCATTACCGGCGCTGGCGGCACACCCGGGCCTGGTACCTGAACAACGGCTACTACTGGTACGGCGGCCAGTGGGTCCTGCGGCCCCGGCGCGACCACCATCACCACCACCAGCAGTACCATCACCACCACAACAACGACTGACGGCCGGCGGGACCGGGCTGCTAGCGCCCCCGGTCCCGCGCCTTCGCCGCCCGGTGCATGTGGCGGTAGGTCCCGTCGAAGACGGTGTCGGTGGTCGAGACCCAGCGCGTACCTTCGGCGAGCGCGTCGCGGCTGGCGGCCAGCCGGCGGGCGCGCAGCTCGCGCTCGGCGGCCTCTTCTTCCGTCTGCGGCTCAAGCTCGAGGCCCGGCTCGGCTGGCACGACGATCAGGCTCATGAACGGCTCGTCCTTGCGGAAGACGTGCGTCACGCCCTTCGGTGGCGCCTTGAAGATGCAGAAGAACATCATCGGCCACCACTCGGTACGGATCAGGGCCGGGACCGCCAGCGGCGTGGTGTTGGTCGGATCGGTGAAGTAGCGCGGGTGCGGCTGGGTTAAGACGGCGAACCCCTCCGGGACCATCAGGTCGAGCGAGACCTGGTAGGAATAGTAGTCCTCGCCGAAGCTGCGGAACGGCGGCCACATGAGGTCGAGGTCGGCCGGCTCGCCCCAGTCGGCGTCGAGCCGCACCTTGCCGCGCCACCGGGTGACCCGCAGCTCCTCCTCGAACGGATAGAGCAGCTCCACGCCATAACGCGCGGCCTCGGAGAAGGGCGTGCAGTGCCACGGCTGCTCGTGGCTGCCGTCGACCCGCGGCTGGGGCTCGCCGGCCCAGCCGGGGATCGGCATCTGGATGGGTTGCGGAGGCGGGCGATGGCCGTGAAGGCGCCATTTGACGACAGGCATGGGGCTCCAACCGTGGATGTCCTGTCTCAACGCCGCAGGCGCCGCTTCGGCGCCCGGGCGAGGCACGCCCATGTTGAGGCGGATCAAGGCGAAGGCGATGGGCCCGGTCTTCCATCGCGCCATGTCCCGCCTGTCCCGCCCAGCCTGCGCCCGGATCGCCGCGGCGGCGCTCGGCTGCGCGGCGCTGGGCGCCTGCGCCACCACCACCGCCCCGCCGGAAGGCCAGGGCGACAAGGTGGCGCGCGCGGTCGAACAGCCGATGCGCGACCTGAGCCTGATCCGCGAGGCGCCGGCGCCGGCGCTGATCCTGGCCTGGAAGTCGCCCTATCAGACCGGCGGGAAGGACAACTGCGCCAGCCTGAAGGCGGAGCTCGCCGGCCTCGACGCGGCGCTGGGCCCCGACGTGGCCGAATCCGCCAAGCCCGACCGGTCGATCTCGCCCACCGGCCTGGCCGCCGACGCGGTGGGCGGCGCGGTGGGGCTGCCGTTCCGCGGGATCGTGCGCACGGTGACCGGCGCGGAGAGCCGCGACCGGCAGCTGCACGCCGCCGTACTGGCCGGCATGGTGCGCCGCGCCTTCCTGAAGGGCCGGCTGCACGAGATGGCCTGCGCCGCGCCGGCGCAGCCCGTCCCGCCCGCCCCGAAGGTGGTCGCGCCCGCGGCCGGCTAGGCGGAGCGGCCTACTCGCCTTCGCCGTCGCGGGCGGTGGAGCGCTCGCGCTCGTGCGCCATCTCCTCCCAGGTGGCCGCCATCCGCAGCAGCAGGTCGCGTTCGTTCGCGTGCTCCATCTTGGCGGCGAGCGCCCGGCAATCCGCGGCGTGCTGACGGTATTCGGAGGCCTTGCGCATGCATTCTGCTCCCTGGGCCCCGACGAAGGAGATCAACGGCGCAGGCGCGCGGTTTCATCCCGCCAAGGGCGGGTGAGGCGGTTCGCGCGGGGTCTGGACCTGAACCGGCAAGCGGGCGAGCGGGGTGTGACAGGCTTGGCTGCGCTGTGAGGGCAGCCAAGGGCGAGGACCAGTCGTCGTGCTCTTCGTCGTCCGCGAGCGGGCCGGCGCCTCCCCCGGATCTTCGGACGCCTCGCCGTCGGTTGGCGGCAGGAGCTCAAGCTCGTGGCAGAGGCGCAGGATGTAGGCCTCCACCTCGGCGGCGTCGGCGAGACGGTCGGGGGCCTCGTCCTCGGCGGGCGTCCTCCAGGCGCTCGCTGTCCAGCCGTGGTCTTCGGCTTCCTGCCAGATGAGCTGTTCGAGGGCGGCCTGGACCCGGGCGTTGCGGGCGGTTCGGCGGGCCGTCTCGGCGGCCGCCGCGCCCGCCTCGCGTAGGTCGCGGGGGTCGTGTCCCGGGACATGCTGTAGCTGGGCGTAGCGGAGCCGCTTGCGAAGCGCGCGCCTCATTGGGCGCCGTAGCGAGCGAGCGGCGCAGCTGGCCCTAGCCGAAGGTCTGGCGCAGCGGCCGGCCCATGCGGTGCAAGGAGAAGAGCGGCGTCAAGCCGTTCCCATCTAGATCGATGGGTCGATCTGATTTGCTGTGCCGGGAGCAACGCCCTCACAGCCCTGCATACGTTCAATCACGTCGCGGAGGGCCCAGCGACGCGACACGACCATTCGGACGTTGCATGCATCATAGGCCCAGCTTTGCCGGTTAGGGGGTGGGCTGGCCCGCTGCATTTCACTCCGCCGGCAGGATGTTCTCCGAGCGCTTCGACATCATCTTGTCGAACTCGGCCCAGACGCCGTCGTCGCCGTGCCATTTCCCCTGCGTGGCGGCCTTGGAGTACTCGGTGGCGCGGGCCTCGAAGAAGTTGGCGTGCTCGACGCCGGAGAGCATCGACTGGAGCCAGGGGAGCGGGTTCTCCTTCGCCCCGCCGTAGACCTCCGGCAGCTGCAGCTGGCGCAGGCGCCAGTCGGCGATGAAGCGGATGTAGGCCTTGATGTCGTCGGGCGTCATGCCCTGCACCTCGCCCGCCTCGAAGGCGAGGTCGATGAACTTGTCCTCCAGGCCCACCACGGTCTTGCAGCAGTCGACGATGTCGTCGGCCACGGCCTTGGTCACGCAGCCGGTCTCGGCCTTGAAGGCGTGGAACAGCTTGATCATGCCCTCGCAGTGCAGGCTCTCGTCGCGCACGCTCCAGGAGATGATCTGGCCCATGCCCTTCATCTTGTTGTGGCGCGGGAAGTTCATCAGCATCGCGAAGGAGGCGAAGAGCTGCAGCCCCTCGGTGAAGCCGCCGAACATGGCGAGCGTGCGCGCGATGTCGGCGTGGGTCTCGACGCCGAAGGTCTGCATGTAGTCGTGCTTGTCGCGCAGGGCCTTGTAGTCGAGGAAGGCCGTGAACTCGGAATCGGGCATGCCGATCGTCTCGAGCAGCAGGGCGTAGGCGGCGATGTGGATCGTCTCCATGTTGGAGAACGCCGCCAGCATCATCTTCACCTCGGTCGGTTTGAACACCCGGCCGTAGCGCTCCATGTAGTTGTCGTTCACCTCGACGTCGGACTGGGTGAAGAAGCGGAAGATCTGGGTCAGCAGGTTGCGCTCGCGGTCGTTGAGCTTGGCCGCCCAGTCCTTGCAGTCCTCGCCCAGCGGCACCTCCTCGGGCATCCAGTGCACCTGCTGCTGGCGCTTCCAGAAGTCGTAGGCCCAGGGATAGCGGAACGGCTTGTAGGCCGAGGGGATCATCAGGCCGGGCAGGTCGGACTTGGACGGCATCGGCGGACGGACCTCGCTGTGAATCGACGGCGGTGAGCTGGCGACGGCCAGCCTACCAGGGCGACGCGGCCAGACCACCACATCTGGTGTGTCCACCCTCATCAATTCACAAGATAAGGGGAGATCTGTGAATAAACCAATCACGATCCGCGGCGACCGGGCAGCATTCGCGCGAGCGCGCCATCGCGCAGCACCAGGCTGTGGAACAGGGCGGCGGCGCAGTGCAGCCCGACCAGCCCGACGATGGCCCAGCCGATCGCGTCATGCACCCGCAGCAGCTCGCTCGCC
>JAGWSE010000164.1 GCA_028869395.1 Alphaproteobacteria bacterium
ACGAACATGTAGGCCGGGCCCAGGCCCAGCATCACGACGGGATGCCGGTAGAGCCGGTACGCCAGGCGCCGGGGCCACGACAGCGCCCGGTATTCCTCAAGCGTCAGCATCTCGATCGCGCCCAGGCTGCGCCGGTCGAGATTGCCCGAGGTCGCATGGTGGATCGCGTGCGACCGGCGCCAGTATTCGTAAGGGGTCCAGGTGAACGCGCCGATCACGCGACCCACCCATGCGTTCGCCTTCGCCGCCCGGAAGAACGCCTGGTGGCCGCAATCGTGCTGGATCATGAACAGCCGCACCAGGAAGGCCGCGGCGGGGATGGTGAGGAGCAATCCCCACCAGAAACCGCTGAGCGCGCTGAAATAGGCCAGCCCCCAGAGCAGGGCGAACGGAACGGCCGTGACCAGGATCTCGAAGATGCTGCGGCGGTGGTCGGCGACCTGGTAGCGGGCGACGATGTCGCGCAGTTCTTTCGGATTGGGACTGTTCAAGGCTCTACGCTCGGCGATCGGCGGGGGCGCGCCATTTGGGCCCGCATGAAGGCGATTATATGGGTTCGCGCCAGCCCGAACGGGGGTTGGACCGCTGCGGCCTTTGGTCCGGTTCGGCCGCAGGGCCGGGCATGGCCGCCCGCCCGAGATTCGTCAATCACCGTTCGTCCGCCGCGGCGGCGATCGGCGCGGGCCGACGGGCCGGTTGCGCCCAGGGGCGAACGCCCGCAGGCTGGCCGCATTCGGAGGAGGCCGCATGGCCACATCGTCGGACATGGTCCGCCAGGACTAGATCGAGCCGCCGCCGGGCCTGCGCCCGGCCGCGCACCCCCGCCTTCCTCTGAGCCCCCGACATGGCCTTCTTCCGCAACTCGGCGGTCAACCGCCTGAACCTGCACTATGCGATCCAGATGCTCGCCCTGAGCGGCGGCGGGCTGTTCTTCCTGGTCTTCATGGTGAAGTCGGGCGTGCCGGTCCCGGTCGCCTTCCTGACCCAGGCCGCAATCCTGGCCGGACGGTTTGCGCTCAGGCCGCTGATCCTGCCGCTCGCGATCCGTCTTGGCCTGAAGCCGCTGCTGATCGCCGGGACCTTCGGGGTGGCGGCGATCTTCCCGCTGCTCGCCCGGGTGCACGGCGTCGGTCCCGAGCTGTGGGCCGTGATCGTCATGACCTCGATCGCCGACATCTTCTACTGGCCGAGCTACCACGCCTATTTCGCGGCCCTGGGCGATGCGGAGCACAGGGGCCACCAGGTCAGCCTGCGGGAAGCCGCGAACGCCGCGATCGGGGTGGTCGGCCCGATCGCCGCCGGCTGGTCTCTGGCCGCCGCCGGGCCCGCCTGGACCTTCTGGGCCATCGCGCTCATCCAGGCCGCCTCGGTGATCCCGCTGATCGGCGCCCCCAACGTCCCGGTGGCCAGGCAGGCGCCGGGGGCGTTCCGCTACGCCCGCTTCGGCTTCGCCCTTTTCCTGGCCGACGGCTGGCTGGGGGCGGCGTTCTATTTCTTCTGGCAGGTGGCCCTGTTCCTGGCGGTGGGCTCGAGCTTCCGCGCCTATGGCGGGGCGATGGCGCTGGCCGCCCTCCTCGGCGGCGCCTCGAGCCTGCTGCTGGGACGCCACATCGACGCGGGCGGCGGGCGACGGGCCGCGGTGATCGCCTACGGGCTGGTCGTCGCCCTGCTCCTGTTCCGCGCGCTCAGCCTGGGCTCTCCCTGGCTTGCGGTGGCGGCCAACGCGCCCGGGGCCCTGGTTGCGGCCCTCTACATCCCGGCCATGATGGCCGCCGTCTACAACGCGGCCAAGGCCTCGCCCTGTCCGTTCCGGTTCCACATGGTGAGCGAGGGCGCCTGGGACATCGGCGGCGGGGCGGGCTGCCTCGCCGGCGCGGCGGTGACCGCCTCCGGCCACTCGCTCGCCTGGGCGATCCTGCTGGGCGCGCCGTCCGCGATCTTCACCGCAGGGCTGCTCACCCGCCATTACCGCCCGCCGGGCGCGGCCGCCGCGCCGACCTGAGCCCGCTGCGCGAACGTCGCCGATTGACTCTCCCCTCGCCTTCCAACAGGTTCCGCCGACTCTCGCGGGAGAGACCCTCCGAGGCTTCGGCCCAGGAGGGAGCCGAAGGCGCAACCGCCCCGGAAACGCTCAGGCAAAAGGACCGCGCGGGCTGACAAACGCTGGAAAGTCTCCTGGACAGCCCGCCGGGCGAGACAGGAGCGCCGAAGGAGCAGAGGTCCGCCAGGCTACGGCGGTCCGAAATCTCTCAGGCCCATGGGACAGCGGGGGCGAACCGATCGGCCGGGCGATCCCGGCCCGTCGCCTCGTCGTCAGCCCGGAGCCCGCCCCTCGTGTCAGACCTTCCCGCCGGGACCGTCCTCAAGACCACCCCGCTCACCGAGGCCCACGTCGCGCTCGGGGCCAAGATGGTCGAGTTCGCGGGCTACGACATGCCCGTCCAGTACCCCGACGGCGTGCTGAAGGAGCACCTGTGGACCCGTGACGAGGCGGGCGTCTTCGACGTCTCCCACATGGGCCCCTCGTTCCTGACCCTGAACAACAGGAGCGGCGACCCGGACGCCGACCACAAGGCGGTCGCCGCTCTGGTCGAACCGCTGATCTGCGGCGACATCGGCGGGCTCAAGCGCGGCCAGCTCCGCTACACCCTGCTGCTGAACGACGACGGCGGCATCCTCGACGACCTGATGATCGGCCGCCCGGCCGAGGCCGACGCCCAGGGCTCGCTGCAGATCGTCGTCAACGCCGGGACCAAGGACGCCGACTTCGCCCGCATCGAGCAGGCTGTCGCCGGCGAGGCGCGCCTCGAACGCGCCGACGAGAACGCCCTCATCGCCGTCCAGGGCCCCAAGGCCGTGGACGTGGTGGGCCGGCTGATGCCCGAGGCGCGCGAGCTGGTCTTCATGACCTTCCGGCGGATCGGCTGGCAGGGGCATGACCTCTCGGTCTCCCGCTCGGGCTACACCGGCGAGGACGGCTACGAGATCCTCGTGCCCCGGCCTGTCGCCGCAAGCTTCTGGAACACGCTGCTGGCCGACGAGCGCGCCCGGCCCATCGGCCTGGGCGCCCGCGACTCGCTGCGCCTGGAGGCGGGCCTGCCGCTCTACGGCCACGACCTCGACACCAGCGTCTCCCCGGTGGAGGCCGACCTCGGCTTCGCGCTCTCCAAGCGCCGCCGCGAGGCCGGCGACATCCCAGGCTGGACCCGCATCGCCCGCGAGATGACCCATGGCCCGAGCCGCGTCCGCGTCGGCCTGAAGGTGCTGGAAGGCGCGCCGGCCCGGGAAGGCGCCGAGGTCGCCGACGAGGCGGGCACCGTGATCGGCCGCGTCACCTCCGGCGGATTCTCGCCCAGCCTGCGCCAGCCCATCGCGCTGGCCTTCGTGCCGCCGATCCATTCGCAGGCGGGCACGAAGCTCAAGGTCCTGGTCCGCGGCAAGGCCCAGGCCGCCGAGGTCGTCCCCACCCCCTTCGTCGCCCACCGCTACGTGCGGAAGCTGTGACGCCCCTTCAGGAGAGACAGATGCGCTTCACCAAGGATCACGAGTGGGTCGAGCTTTCGGGCGACGTCGCCACCATCGGCGTCACCGCCTACGCCGCCGAGCAGCTCGGCGACGTGGTGTTCGTCGAGACCCCCGAGGTCGGCAAGACCGTGAAGGCCGGCGACAACCTGGCCGTCGTCGAGAGCGTCAAGGCCGCCTCCGACGTCTACGCCCCGATCTCGGGCGAGGTGGTGGAGGCCAACGCCGCCCTCTCGGATGCGCCCGAAACGGTCAACGCCGCCCCCGAGGCCGCTGGCTGGTTCGCCAAGCTCAAGGTCGCCAACCCGGCCGAGGTCGACCGGTTGATGGATCGCGCGGCTTACGAAGCCTATCTGCAGACGCTCTGAATTTTTGAACCGCTCATCCCCGCGCAGGCGGGGATCCAAGCCGAGCCGCCGCTTGGGTTCCCGCCTCCGCGGGAACGAGCGGAGACGAGATTGACCCCATGAGATACCTGCCCCTCACCCCCTCCGACCGCGCCGAGATGCTCGACGTCATCGGCGTCAGGTCGATCGACGACCTGTTCCGCGACGTGCCCGAGAAGGCCCGCAACAAGGCGCTGTTCGACCTGCCCCCGCACGCGGGCGAGCTGGAAGTGGAGCGGGAGCTTTCCGGCCTCGCCGCCCTGAACCGCCCGGCCGGGGCGGGGCCGTTCTTCTGCGGTGCGGGCGCCTACCGTCACCACGTGCCGGCGACGGTCGACCACATCATCCAGCGCTCGGAGTTCCTGACCTCCTACACGCCCTACCAGCCGGAGATCGCCCAGGGCACGCTGCAGGTGCTGTTCGAGTTCCAGACCCAGGTCGCGGCGCTCACCGGCCTCGAGGTCGCCAACGCCTCCATGTACGACGGCTCCACGGCCTGCGCGGAAGCGGTGATGATGGCCCAGCGGGTGACGCGCCGCGAGAAGGCGATCCTTTCCGGCGGCCTTCACCCCCACTACGCCGCCACCACCCAGACCATCGCCCACGCCGAGGGCATGCAGATTGTTCGCTTGAGCGCCGCCATCGACGCCGAGGCCGCCGTCATCCAGGCGATTGACGCCGGGACCGCCTGCGTCGTTGTCCAGACACCCAACGTGTTCGGGGTCGCCACCGACGTGACGAAGATCGCCGAGGCGGCCCACGCCGCCGGCGCGCTGCTGATCGTCGTCGCCACCGAGGCCGTCTCCTTCGGCCTCCTGAAGTCGCCCGGCGAGATGGGGGCCGACATCGCCGTGGCCGAGGGCCAGTCGATCGGCAACGCCCTGAACTACGGCGGCCCCTACGTCGGCCTGTTCGCCGCGCGCGAGAAGCTGGTCCGCCAGATGCCGGGCCGCCTGTGCGGCGAGACGGTGGACGCCGACGGGCGCCGCGGTTACGTGCTGACCCTCTCCACCCGCGAGCAGCACATCCGCCGCGAGAAGGCGACCTCCAACATCTGCACCAACTCGGGGCTCTGCGCCCTCGCCTTCTCGATCCACCTCAGCCTGCTGGGCGAGACGGGTCTTCGCCGGCTCGCCGCGATCAACCACGCCAAGGCCCGCGAGCTGCAGGCCGCGCTGACGGGCGTGAAGGGGCTCGAGGTGCTGACGCCGCGGTTCTTCAACGAGATCGCGGTGCGCGTGCCCGGCTCCGCCGCAGGCCTCGTGGAGGCCTGCGCCGCCGAGGGCGTCATCGCCGGCGTGCCCTTCTCGCGCCTCGATCCGTCCGCCGGTCTGGACGACGTGCTGCTGCTCGCCGTCACCGAAACCACCACTTCCGACCACATCGCCGCCCTGACGGCGGCGCTCTCCAAGGTTATCCGCTGATGGCCATGTCAAACGTCGGCCGGCCCACGGCCCCCGCCGCCAACGGCCGCAACGTCTCCGGGAACTCCGGCGGCTTCGCCTCGCTCACCGGCGGGCGCGGCCTGCTGCAGGACGAGCCGCTGATCTTCGAGGAAGGCGGCTGGGACAAGACCGGCGTCGACCTGCCCGAGGCCTCGGCCGACGCGGCCGACCTGGGCGACCTCGTCCGCACCGCACCCATCGGCCTGCCCGGCCTCTCCGAGCCCGAGGCCGTGCGCCACTACGTGCGCCTGTCGCAGAAGAACCACGCCATCGACCTGGCGCTCTATCCGCTGGGCTCGTGCACCATGAAGCACAACCCGCGCCTCAACGAGAAGATGGCCCGGCTGCCCGGCTTCGCCGACCTGCACCCGCTGCAGCCGGTCTCCACGACCCAGGGCGCCCTGGCGCTCATGGACCGGCTCGCCCACTGGCTGAAGGTGCTGACCGGCATGCCCGCCGTGGCGCTCACGCCCAAGGCCGGCGCCCACGGCGAGCTCTGCGGCCTCCTGACCATCAAGGCCGCCCACGAGGCGAAGGGCCAGGGCCACCGCCGCACGGTGCTGGTCCCCACCTCCGCCCATGGCACCAACCCGGCCACGGCCGCCTTCGTGGGCTACGACGTCGCCGAGATCGCCCAGACCGACGACGGCCGCGTGGACCTCGCCGACCTCGAGGCGAAGCTGAGCGGCGACATCGCCGCCATCATGGTCACCAACCCGAACACCTGCGGCCTGTTCGAGCGCGACATCCTTGAGATCAGCCGCCTGACGCACGCGGCGGGCGCCTACTTCTACTGCGACGGCGCCAACTTCAACGCGATCGTCGGCCGGGTGAAGCCGGGCGACCTCGGCGTCGACGCCATGCACATCAACCTGCACAAGACCTTCTCCACGCCGCACGGCGGCGGCGGGCCGGGCGCCGGGCCGGTGGTGCTGTCCGAGGCGCTCGCCCCCTTCGCGCCGGTCCCGTGGATCGTCTCTGGGCCGCAGGGCCTGCGGCTCATCGAGGAGCCCGCCGGCGAGGCCGCCCAGGCGTTCGGCCGCATGTGCGCCTTCCAGGGCCAGATGGGCATGTTCGTGCGCGCGCTCGCCTACATGCTGAGCCACGGCGCCGACGGGCTGCGCCAGGTCGCCGAGGATGCGGTGCTCAACGCCAACTACATCAAGGCGCGCCTCTCCACGGCGATGACGCCGGCCTTCCCGCAAGGGCCCTGCATGCACGAGGCGCTGTTCGACGACGCCTGGCTGGAGGGGACCGGCGTCACCACCCTCGACCTCGCCAAGGCGCTGATCGACGAGGGCTTCCACCCGATGACCATGTATTTCCCGCTGGTCGTCCATGGGGCCATGCTGATCGAGCCCACGGAGACGGAACCCAAGCGCGAGTTGGACCGCTTCTGCGACGCCATGCTGGCGTTGGCGGAGGCGGCGAAGTCGCGCGATGCGGAACGGTTCAAGGGCGCGCCCCATCTCGCCCCGATGCGGCGGCTCGACGAAACTCTTGCGGCCCGCAAGCCCAAGCTCACGTGGCGCCCGGGCGACACGACTGTTGCGCCGGCGCCATTGGCTGCGGAATAGAGTCGCGCCCCAAGAAATTAACGGACGGCCGTCTTTACGAGTCGGAGGCGCGTTCGCATATCTGCTGAGCACGGCGACGGTTCAGACCTCCCCTTTGCGCCGGCCCGTGCTTCCCAGGTAGCGCTAGTGTCCCTCGCCATGCCCTCGCTGCGCGTCTATCGCGCCTCCGACGAATTCGCCCGGGATCTCCTGGCGCGGGTCGGTCGCTGGCTGCTGCTCGGCCTGGGCGGTCTGATCATCCTGGTCGGGCTGGCGCTCGAGATCACGCCGCCGCCGTTCCATTTCGGCGGCATGCCGACGATCGTCATCGGGCTGATGATCGTGCTGCGGAACTCCTTCAAGGCCAGGCGCCGCTTCGTCGAGATGCAGAAGGCCCACCCCAAGGTGGTGTTCCCCGTCCGGCGGCTGCTGCGGCGCGAGCCGGAGGTCGTGCTGGTGTTCTGGCAGGTCTACCTGCGCTCCGAGCGCCTGGTCCTGCCGCGGCGCTTCCGGTTCGCGGTGCGCACCCGCCGCTACTTCAAGCTGAAGATCCGCGCCCGCGGCGCCGCCACGGTCTGATCGCCGCTCGTCACGGCGAAGGCGGGCGCCCAAGCCGGGATGCAGAAGGCGCCCGGATCGCTCCGGGCGCCTTTTTTCGTTTGCGAGTCGGCCTGGATCCCGGCGTTCGCCGGGATGAGAAGAGCGGCTACTGCAGCTTCGACCCGATCTGGCCGATGGCCTGGTCGATCAGCGGGTCGGACTTGGCGCCCGCCAGCCGCTGCTTCAGCACGTCCTCGGCGATCTGGGCGGCCAGGTCGGCGGCGGCGGCCTTGACCTCCGCGGCGGCCTGCGCCTCGGCGGTGGCGATCCGGCGTTCGGCCAGTTCGCCGCGACGCCCGATCTGCTCCTTGAGGTTCTTCTCCGCTTCGACCTGAAGCCGCTCGGCTTCGGCCTTGGCGTTGGCCAGCACCTCGGCCGCCAGCTTGTCGGAGCGCGCCTTCTGCTCGCGGATCTGCGCCAGCAGCTGGTTGGCTTCCTCGCGCAGCGCCTCGGCCTCGGCCAGACGCGCCCTGAGCTTGTCGGCGCGGGCGTCGATGGCCTTGGCCGCCAGGCCGGGCACGCCGGCCCGCACCAGGATCAGGACGAAGATCACCAGGGCGACGCCGACCCAGAAGTGAGCGTCGAGCAGAATATCCACGGGTCTAGCCTTTCAGGGTCAGCCGACGCGCGCGGAGGCGAGCTCCGCGGGCGTGGGCGCCTTGCCGGTGAGTTTGGCCACGATCGCACCGGCGGCGTCACGGGCGATCTCGTCGAGATGCGACATGGCCGCCTCCCGCGCTGAGGCGATGCGGGCCTCGGCTTCCGCGCCGGCCTGGGCGAATTTCGCCTCCTGCTCGGCGAGCTTGGCGGTCAGCTCAGCCTGGGCCTTGGCCCGGGCGTCGGCGGCGACCTTCATCGCCTGGGCCCGCGCCTGGGCCATTTCGGCCTGGGCGGCCGCGGCCTGGGCGTCGGCCTCGTCCTTCAGCCGGCGGGCTTCGCGGGCGTCGCCGGAGATCTTCCGCTCACGCTCGGCGATCCCGCCGCCGATGCGCGGCACGAACACCCGCGTCATCAGCACCAGGACGATGACGAAGAAGATCGCCAGCCACGCGGCCTGGCCCGGCCACGCGCCCATGTCGAACTGCGGCAGGCCGCCGGCGCCGCCCTCGGGGGCCGGTTGGGTCCCCTCGTGAACGGGGGTCGCGGGACCTTGCATGTCCGCTTAGCCGACCTTCACGAACAGGATGATGAAGGCCATCACGAGCGCGAAGATGCCGAGCGCTTCGGTGAGCGCCATGCCGAGGAACAGCATCGGCTGCTGGCTGGCGGCGGCCGACGGGTTGCGGATGGCGGCGGCCAGGTAGTTGCCAAACAGCACGCCCAGGCCCACGCCCGCGCCGATCAGGCCGCTCGAGGCCAGACCCGCGCCGATGTACTTGGCGGAAACAGGATCCATGTCTTCAAACCCCTTTGGAGAATTCGGTTGTTGATCAGTGGCCGTGACCGAGGTTCACGACGTCGTTGAGGTAGACGGTGGCGAGCGCGGCGAACACGAACGCCTGCAGGAACGCCACGATGAACTCGAGCCCCGTCAGCGCCACGACCATGGCGAGCGAGACGCCGGAGCCGGCGAAGCCCAGCGTCGCCATCCCGCCCTGCAGCGCGAACACCCCGAGGCCCACTACGAAGCTCGCGAACATGTACATCACCACGTGACCGCCCAGCATGTTTCCGAAAAGTCGCATGGCCAGGGTCACGGGACGGATCATGAACGAGAGGAATTCCAGCGGCGCCACCAGGAACAGCATCGGCAGCGGCACGCCGGACGGCACGAAGAGCGTGAAGAACTTGAGCCCGTTCTTGACGAAGCCGACCACCACCACGGTCCCGAAGGTGACGACGGCGAGCGTCGCGGTGATCGCGAGCTGGGCGGTGGGGGTGAAGGTCCACTCCTGGTGCGCCAGGTTCCCGAAGCCCAGCACCAGGCCCATCATGTTCATGACGAGCACCACCATGAAGATGCTGAAGACGAGCGGGATGTAGGGGCGGCCGGCGTGACCCATGATCGGCCCCA
>JAGWSE010000165.1 GCA_028869395.1 Alphaproteobacteria bacterium
CGACCACTCGGCGCCGCGCGTATAGGGCACCACGCAGAAGGTGCAGAACTTGTCGCAGCCTTCCTGCACGGTCAGGAACGCGCTGACGCCTGTCGGGCGGCGTTCCGCCGAGAGCGCGTCGAACTTCGCCTCGGGTGCGAAATCGGCCGCGAGCCGCTCGCCGCGTGCTCGGTGCGCGCGGGCGATCAGCTCGGGAAGCTGATGGTAGGCCTGGGGACCGACCACCAGGTCCACGGCCGGCTGGCGACGCATGATCTCCTCGCCCTCCGCCTGGGCGACACACCCCGCCACCGCGATGGTCATCGCCCCGCCATCGGCCGTGCGCGCCTGCTTCAGGCGCTTCAACTGGCCCAGTTCGGAATAGACCTTCTCGGTCGCCTTCTCGCGGATGTGGCAGGTGTTGAGCACCACGAGGTCCGCGCCGTCCGGATCTTCGGTCACCGAATAGCCCAGCGGCGCCAATACGTCCGCCATGCGCTCGCTGTCGTAGACGTTCATCTGACAGCCGTAGGTCTTGATGTAGAGGCGCTTGGCTGGCGCGGGCGCGGTCATGGCGGGGTTATGGTGACCTTGGCTGGGCGGTGCAAGCGTGGCTCGCCCGCTACTCCTCGACGGGGACGCCATAGAGTTCCAGGCGATGGTCTACGAGCCGATAGCCGAGCTTGCGCGCGATCGCCTCCTGCAGCGCCTCGATCTCCGCATCGACGAACTCCACGACCTTGCCGGTCTTCATGTCGATCAGGTGGTCGTGGTGGACCTCGGGGTGCTCCTCGTATCGCGCCCGGCCGTCGCCGAAATCGTGGCGGGTGATGATGCCCGCCTCCTCGAAAAGGCGCACTGTGCGGTAAACGGTGGCGATCGAGATGTGCGGGTCGACCGCGTGAGCGCGCCGGTGTAGTTCCTCGACGTCGGGGTGGTCATCAGCCTCCGACAGCACGCGCGCGATCACGCGCCGCTGCTCGGTCATGCGCATGCCCTTGTCGACGCACAGTTTTCCGATCCGATCCGACAAGAAGGCGCTCCAGATTGCCGCTCGCAAGGGAAGGATAGGCTCAAGCGCCCGCGAGATCGAGACGCATGACCGCGGCGTCCGTCAGGCCTTCCTGCCCGCGGTCGTAGTAGCCGCGTCGCACACCCTTGCGCCGGAAGCCGAGACTCTCGTAAAGGCGGATGGCCCCAGGATTGTCGACGGCGACCTCGAGGAAGCATTCCCGGGCGCCGCGGCTGAGGGCGGCCTCGAGCCCGACCGCGAGCAGGGCCTTGGCGACGCCCTTGCGGCGCGCCTTCGGCGCGACCCCGATCGTCAGCACCTCCATCTCCTCGGCCGCCACACGGCAGAGGATGACGCCCAGCGGCGTCTGGTCGGGGCCGTCGGTCAGCGCCAGGAAGCCATAGACGCCCTCGCCCTCCAGAAGGTCCTCGAACTCGTCTTCGCGCCACGAGGGCTCGAAGGCGCCGGCGTGGGCCTGCGACATGGCCGCGGCCTCTGCGCCGGTGGTGCGGATGAGTTTCATGCCGGCAGCTTGGCGTCCGGCGCGCGTAGATAGAGAGGCTTGAGGGGGCCCGGCGATCGCGCCGCGGCGAGCTTCGCCACGGCCCGGGCGTCGGCGCCTTCGGCCGCGACCACCTGCGCGGTCGGAACGACATCCGCCAGCAGCGGCGCGCCAGAGCCGAGAAGCGTCAGCGGGCGGCCCTGCGAGATCTCGGCGATCCGCGCCGCGGCGGTCCCGAGGGTCAGCGCGTCCGGCGCCATGAGGGCGTGGCCGTCTTCGAACGCCTGGGCGTAGACCTGGCCGCGGCGGGCGTCGATCGCCACGAAAACCAGCCCTGCGGCCTCGGCGGCGATGGCTTCCAGAGCCCCGATGCCGACCGCCGGTATGGCGAGGGCGGACGCCATGCCCTTGGCGAACGCCACGCCCACCCGAAGGCCCGTGAACGATCCCGGCCCGATGGTCACGCCGACGCGTTCGATGCTCGCGAGCGGCAGACCGGCGTCTGCCATGAGCGCCTGCACCATGGGGGCCAGCCGCTCCTGATGGCCTCGCGCCATCGCCTCGCGGGCCGAGGCCAGCACGCGCTGGCCGTCGGTGACGGCCACGGAGCAGGTCGCCAGGCAGGTGTCGAGGCCGAGGACGATCACCGGGTCAGGAGAGCGTCTGCTCCACCCGCGTCACCTCGGGCACGTAGTGCTTGAGCATGTTCTCAACGCCGGCGCGCAGCGTGGCCGTGGAGGAGGGGCAGCCGGAGCAGGCGCCGCGCATGTTCAGCCACACCACCCCCGTGTCCGCATCGAAGCGGGAGAACAGGATGTCGCCGCCGTCCTGCGCCACGGCCGGACGGATGCGGGTGTCCAGCAGGTCCTTGATCTCGGCCACCACCTGGGCGGTCTCGCCTTCATAGTCGCCCTCGTCGTGGCCCACCGACTGGCTTTCGTCGGCGAACAGCGGCCGGCTGGAGGTGAAGTGGTCCATGATGGCGGCCAGGATCGGCGCCTTCAGGTGGGACCACTCGCGGGCTTCGGACTTTCCCACCGTCAGGAAGTCGGGGCCGAAGAACACCCGCGTCACGCCTTCGATCGCGAACAGTTCGGTCGCGAGCGGCGAAACGGCGGCGGCCTCGGGGTCGCGGAAGTCGCGCGAGCCGTCGCCCATGACCTCGCGGCCGGGCAGGAACTTCAGCACCTCGGGGTTCGGCGTGGCTTCGGTCTGGATGAACATCGGCAAAATGTGGCGCTGGCCGCCTGGCGATGCAAGCGCGCAGCTTTCATTCCGTATCCAACTAGGAGTTCCAGAACCCCACGATCCTGCGCACCTCGGCCATGGTGGGCTGAGCGATCTCGCGGGCGCGGGCGGCGCCGTCCGTCAGGATGCGGTCGATCTCGGCGGGATCGGCGAGCAGGCGGCGCATCTCCGCGCCGATCGGTCCGAGCTTCTCCACCGCGAGATCGGCGAGCTTCGGCTTGAAGGCGCCGAAGCCCTGACCGGCGAACTCCCTGAGCACCGCCTCCACCGAGACGCCCGCCAGGGCGGCGTAGATCCCCACAAGGTTCTTGGCCTCCGCGCGGCTCTCCAGGCCGTCCGCGGTCTCGGGCAGCGGATCTGGGTCGGTGCGCGCCTTCCTGACCTTCTGCGAGATCGCGTCGGCGTCGTCGGTCAGGTTGATGCGCGAGTAGTCGGACGGGTCCGACTTCGACATCTTCGCCGTGCCATCCCGCAACGACATGATGCGAGCGCCCGGCCCCTGGATGAGCGGCTCGGGCAGCGGGAAGAAGCCGGGCGCCTGGAAGTCGTGGTTGAACTTGGCCGCGATGTCGCGGGTGAGCTCGAGGTGCTGCTTCTGGTCCTCGCCCACCGGCACGTGGGTCGCCTTGTAGAGCAGGATGTCGGCCGCCTGGAGCACGGGATAGTCGTAGAGCCCGATGCTCGCCCGCTCCTTGTGCTTGCCCGCCTTGTCCTTGAACTGGGTCATGCGGTCGAGCCAGCCGATCCGGGCCACGCAATTGAACACCCAGGTGAGTTCGGTGTGCTCAGGGACGGCCGACTGCGGGAAGATGGTCGCGACCTTCGGATCCAGGCCGGTCGCGAGGTAGGCCGCGGCGATCTCGCGAACCTGCCCCTTCAGCTTCGAAGGCTCCTGCCAGTCGGTGATGGCGTGCAGGTCGGCCACGAAGATGAAGGTCGGGGTCTCGTGCTGCAGCCGCACGAATTTCACCAGGGCGCCCAGGTAGTTGCCGAGGTGGAGGTCTCCCGTCGGCTGCACGCCGGAGAGCACGCGTTTCGGGCCCGCGTATTGGGCCGGGGCATGGTCGGTCATGGGGTCAGGCTTCTGGAACGAACGGACAGGCGGGCGCAAGGCCCGGGCTCGGATCGGGTCAGCGGGTCAGGCCCGCCATCGCCAGCTGTTCGTGGTCCGCAGGTGCATGTCTGGAGCCTCTACGTCAGGCTCATGCGCCGGACAAGTCCTCAACCGGCTGGGCTTTGGCTCCGCGCCGGCGGCGGAAGGCGAACTTCAGCTCGGTCATGGTGAGGCCGCCGAAGGCGAACAGGAGCAAGGGGTACGCGCCTCCGGCGGTCGCGCAGACCAGCAGGATGGCGAGCTCTTTCGCATGGTGGAAGGCGACCGGCGCGAGGAGATGCTGGATCGGACCCCGGTAGTGCGAGGCAAGTCCCAGGAGCGCGCCCATCGTCACGCTCGCGGCGACGATGCGGATGATCTTCGAGATCGCCCGCGGGCTCGGCGTGTACTGCCCGGAGCGGTGCAGCCGGTAGGCCATCATGCCCACGTTCAGCCACCAGGCGGTCGCGGTCGCCGCGGCGATGCCGGCGACGCCGATCAACCGGAACAGGGTGACACCGAGGGCGATATTGACCGCTACCGTGACCAGACCCACCCGCATGGGCGTCTTGGTGTCCTGGCGGGCGAAGAAGGCGCGGTTGAAGATCTGCGCCAGCACGAAGGCCGGTACGCCCCAGCCGTATTGCAGCAGTGCGCTGGCGGTCTGGTGGGCGTCGCCGATCGTGAACTCGCCGCGCCTGTAGAGCGCATCGATAAGGAAAAACGGGATCGAGGTGAGCGCCGCGGCGGCCGGAAGGCACAGCGCCAGGGCGAAGACGATTGCCTGGTCCATGGCCGCCCGCGTCGCCTGGCGGTCGTCGGCGCCGGCGGCCCGGGAGAGCTGCGGCAGCAGCGCCACCCCGATCGCAACCCCGACCAGCCCCTGCGGCAGCTGGTAGAGTCGATCGCAGACCGCCAGCCAGGTCCTGGCGCCGTTCACATGGCTCACCAGGATCCCCGAGACGAAGATGTTGATCTGGGTGGCGCTGGCGGCGATGGCTCCGGGCACCGCCAGCATGATCAGCTTCCGGATGTCGGGCGTGAGCCTGGGCCAGCGGAATCCGACGTGGGCGCCGCTGCGTTTGCACCCCCACCACAACAGGGCCGCCTGGCTTATGCCGGCGAGAATGACGCCCACCGAGGCCGCTTCCGCCGCCTGCACCGGAGACCGAGCCGGCAGCACCGCCATCACGGTCCACAGGTTCAGCAGGATGGGCGCGGAGGCCGATAGGATGAACCGGTTGCGCGCGTTGAGCACGCCCGAAAGGTGGGCGTAGATCGCCATGCACGGCAGGTAGGGCATGGTGATCATGGTGAGCACGATCGCCAGGTGGAATTTCGCGGGGTTGGACGCGAATCCCGGGGCGATGATGTACATGAGCCACGGCATGGCGAATTCGGCGACGATGGTGAGCGCGACCGTCGCGGTGGCGAGCACAGCCATCGCATCGGCCGCGAGCACGTCGGCCACCTCTTCCCCGTCCTTCTCGAGACTTCGGGCGTAGGCCGGCACGAATGCAGCTGCGAAGGCGCCTTCGGCGAAAATTCGGCGGAACAGGTTCGGGAACGCGAAGGCCGTGTTGAAGGCGTCCGCCGCGATCGTGGCGGACGCGCCCATGTAGGCCGTGACCATCAGGTCGCGGACGAAGCCCATGATGCGGCTGATGAGCGTGAAGCCCGAGTAGATCGCGGAGGACCGGATCAGCCCGCCCGTCTTGACGCTGTTGCGCTTCGGCGCGGCCATGGGGGGCTCGGTCACGGGAATCGGGGTCTCGGTCACGGCCGCAGGCTAGCGTGCGACGCTGGCCCTGGCGCGCTGCAAATTGGCGCGCCGCCCCGCGGCGGCCTCGACGTCGGGCTCGGCCAGCGCGGACAGGACGGCCCCCCGAACGGCGTTGCGGCGCCTCGCGTCGGCGATCTTCGACCCGTCGGCGCCGACCACATAAAAGGCGTCGACCGCGCGTTCCCCATAGTTGTCGATATGGGCCGAGACGATGGACAGCCCCGCGTCGGAAAGGCTCTTTGCCAGGGCGGCGAGCAGGCCGGGGCGGTCGCGCCCGGAGGCCTCAACCACGGTCGCGGTCTCGGATGCCTCGTTGTCGAAGGTAACGGAGGGCGTGATGTCGAAGGCTGCGCTGCGGCCAAGGTCGGATTGCCGTCGCGGTTCGCGCGCCACGGGCTCGCCGCGGGCCGCCGCCTCCAGGGCCCGCGCCAGCCGCTCCAGCGCGCGCGGGTCCTGCACGCCATAGGGCTCGCCGGTCACGTCCTGCACGTAGAACACGTCAAGCGCCTGCCCGGTCCGGGAGGTGAAGACCCGTGCGCCCACGACGTTGGCGCCGGCTCCCGTGATCGCGGCCGCGAGGTCGACGAACAGGCGAGGACGGTCGGCGGCGGCCACCACGACCTCGGAGGCCGTCAGGTCGCCTCGAATGCGGCCCTCCGCAGCCGCGCCATGCGCGGCCATCGCCCGAGCGGCGAGATGGGCATGGCGAAGGACCTCGTCCTCAGGGAAGGCCGTGAAGTAAGCGTCTTCCATGGCGTCGCCCCAGGACTCCGCCTGAGGGTCCGCCTTGGCCAGCCGGACGCGGGCGTCGTAGGCGGCGTTTTCGAGGTAGCGCCGCAGCGCCGCGGCTGCGGCCTCCGAGCCCCGCCCGCCTCGGAAGACCGCTTCGGTCGCCCGATAGAGCTCGCGCATGAGCTGACCCTTCCAGCCGTTCCAGACGCCGGGCCCCACCGCCCGGATGTCGGCGACGGTCAGCACCAGGAGCAGGCGCAGCCGCTCCGGCGTCTCCACGATGCGGGCGAAGTCGGCGACTGTCCGCGGATCGGAGACGTCGCGCTTCTGGGCGTAGTCGCTCATCACCAGGTGATGTTCGACCAGCCAGGCCACGAGCTCGATCTTGGATCGCTCGAGGCCCAGGCGTTCGCAGGCCGCGCGGGCGGCGCGGGCTCCGGCCTTCTCCTGGCCGCCCGCCCCGCCCTTGCCTGTGTCATGAAGCAGCATGGCAAGGAACAGGGCTTCCTTGTCTTCGATCAGCGGCATCATGGAGGTAGAGAGCGGGTGGTCGTCGGCGAAGCGTCCCCGGGCGATCTCCGCGATGACGCCAACGGCCCGCAGCGTGTGCTCGTCCACCGTGTACGAGTGGTACATGTTGAACTGCATCTGCGCGACGATGCGGCCGAACTCGGGAATGAAGCGGCCAAGCACGCCCGCCTCGGTCATCAAGGTCAGGGTGCGCTGCGGGTCGCGTCCGCGCGCCAGGATGTCCAGGAAGACCTTGGCGGCGTGACGGTCGCGCCGCACGGCGGAGGTGATCAGCGCCGCTTCGCGGGTGGCCGCAGTGAACGCGTCGGGATGCAGATCCAGGTTCCGTTCGTCCGCGAACTTGAACAGCCGCAGCAGGTTCACCGGATCGCGCTGGAAAACCTCGGCGCCGTCCACGTCCAGGCGTCCGCCCATCTCGTGAAAGCCGGGCACGTCGAGCGGCTTGCGCTTCTGGCGGCGACCGGGCAGCAGCCGCGACAGGCCCTTGGGCGCGCTCTTCACTTGCTCCGCTTCGAGCTTGGCGGCGAAAACGCGGGTCAGCGCGCCCACCTCCTTGGCGATCAGGAAATAGCGCCGCATGAACCGCTCGACGGCGGGATTGTCGGGCCGGTCGCCGTAACCCATCCGACGGGCGATCTCCGGCTGCAGGTCGAAGGTCAGCCGCTCCTCGGGGCGTCCGGTGGCGAAATGCAGATGGGAGCGCACGGCCCACAGAAAGTCGAAGGCGCGGATGAAGGTCCGGACCTCGCGGCCCGTGAACATCTCGAGCTGCAGCACCTTCTCGATGTTCTCGCCGGGATGCAGGTACTGGGCGATCCAGAAGAGGGTGTTGAGGTCGCGAAGGCCGCCCTTGCCCTCTTTGACGTTGGGCTCGACCATGTAGCGGCTGGCCCCGGCCCGGGCGTGGCGCTCGTCGCGCTCCCGGAGCTTGGCGGCCACGAATTCCGCGCCCGTGCCCTTCACGACCTCGGCCTGGAAGCGCTTGACGAGTTCGCCGGCCAGCGCCTCGTCGCCGGTCAGGCGGCGCGCCTCCAGGATGGAGGTCCGGATCGTGAAGTCCTCACGCGAGAGCTTGATGCACTCCTCGACCGTTCGCGAGGCGTGGCCGACTTTGAAGCCCAGGTCCCACAGGGCGTAGAGCATGAACTCGATCACACTCTCCACATGGGCGGTCTGCTTGTAGGGACGCAGGAACAGCAGGTCGATGTCGGAGAAGGGCGCCAGCGTGCCCCGGCCGTAGCCGCCGACGGCCATCAGCGCCAGCCGCTCGCCCTCCGTCGGATTGCGGGCGCGGAACACGTGGACGGTGGTGAAGTCGTAGAGCGCGGTGATCACCTCGTCGGTGACGCCCGACAGGAGGCGGGCTGTCTCGATACCGCCGGCCCCGTTCTCCAGCCGCTCCTTGGCGATCATGCGGCCGCGGAACAGGGCGGCCTTGAGGATCTCCAGCGCCGCCTTGCGCTGGGTGGTCTCGTCGCCCAGGTGCTCGAGCGCCGCGGCCGAAAGCTGGGCGCGCAGCTTCACACCGTCGACGACGTACTCCAGGCGGGTGGGCTTGAGGCGAGGGGGCATGGCCGCGCGACATATAGGCGAATTCGGCGCATCGCGCGCGGGGGGACAATCCCTCGCTTCTCGGCGCCCGACTCAGCCGAGATGCGCGAGCCGCACGAGACCGAGCGCCAGCACGCCCAGCATGACGAGCGACAGGGTGGCCACGGTGGTGACCCGCGCGCCCGCTTTGGCGACCGCCCGCACGTCGACGCCGAGGCCCAGCGCCGCCATCGAGACCACCGTCAAGACATTCGCGGCGCTTCCGGCCGGCTTCACGATCAGATCCGGCAGGAGGCCTGCCGAGCGGAGCCCGAGCAGCGCCAGGAAAGCCAGGATGAACCAGGGCGCCAGTCGCGTCAGCGACGGCCGCTCTCCACCGGCGCCGCCGCGGCGCCGCGCGATCCAGGAGAGCACCACCACCACGGGGCCCAGCATCAGCACCCTGACCAGCTTGACCAGCGCACCCACCTGGGCGGAAAGCCGGCTCACCGGCACGGTGGCGGCGAGCACCTGTGGCACCGCATACACGGTCAGGCCCGCGAACGCGCCGTAGGCGCGCGGCGTCAGGGCGAGCGCCGCGCCGATCAGGGGAAGTATGAGCACCACCGCCACGCCCAGCAGCGCCGTGTAGGCGATCGAAGCCGAAACATCCTCGCTTTCGGCCCCGATCACGGGTGCGACCGCCGCAATGGCGGAGTTGCCGCAGATCGAGTTGCCGCAGGCCACGAGGGCGGCCATGCGGTGCGGAAGGCGTAGAAGCCGGCCCAGCGCATAGCCGCCCGCGACCCCGGCCATGACCAGTCCGGCGACGCCCGCGAGCAGGAGGGGCCCCATCCCGAGCACCGCGCGACCGCTGATCGTCGCGCCCAGCAGGGCCACGGCCACTTCGAGCAGTGTCTTGGCGCTAAAGCCAATTCCCGCCGACCAGAGCGGCGCGGGCGTCCAGACGGTGCGCACCACCGTTCCGAGCAGGATCGCCAAAACCAGGGCCTCGAGCCAGGCGCGGCCGGTCAGCCGGACTTCGGCCTGCTGGAGGAAGACCGCGGCGACCGAGACAACCGCGCACAGCAGCACGCCCGGCAAGAGCCGCGGCGCCTGTTTCGCGAGCTGGGCAATACGGACCATCGGCTCTCATCGCCCGAGGCCGCTTATCAATCCAACGAATTCATCCTATAAGTTTGATCAACAAAGTCGATTAAAAGACATGACCCTTGAACAATTGCGGATCTTCGTCGAGGTCGCCGAGCGGCTGAACATGACCCGTGCGGCCGAGGCGCTGAACCTCACGCAGTCGGCGGTCAGCGCGGCGGTGGCCGCACTCGAGGCCCGTCATGGCGCGCGACTGTTCGAGCGGGTCGGCCGCCGGGTCGAGCTTTCCGAGGCGGGCGAGGCCTTTCTGCCGGAGGCGCGCGCGGTGCTCGACCGGGCTGAGGCCGCGGAGCGGGCGCTCGACGATCTGGCGGGGTTGCGGCGCGGACGCCTCGCCATCGCCGCCAGCCAGACGGTCGCCAGCTACTGGATCGCCCCGCGTATGGCCCGCTTCGCCCAGGCGCACCCTTCGGTGGCCATGCAGCTCCTGGCCGGCAACACTTCCCAGGGCGCGGAGGCAGTGCTGGCCGGCGCGGCGGACCTCGCCTTCGTGGAAGGCCAGGTGGACAATCCGGAGCTCGCGCGCACGCCGGTGGACGCCGACACGCTTGGGCTCTACGTGGCGCCTACTCATCCCCTCGCCGGCCGCGTCGTGGGCCTCTCCGAAGCGCGCGCCGCGACCTGGGTGCTGCGCGAGCCGGGCTCCGGCACGCGGGCCCACTTCGAGCGGGCGCTCGCCGCTCGGGGGCTCGCGCCTCAGGCGCTCTACGTCCGGCTGGAGACACCCTCCAACGAGGCGGCGCTCGGGGCGGTCGAGGGTGGCGGACTGGTCACGGCGGTGTCCGATCTCGCCGCCGCGGCGCTCGCCGGCATGGGGCGGGTGGTCCGCCTCGGTTTCGAAATCCCGCCGCGCGAGTTCGCGCTGCTGACCCATCGCCAGCGCCATCGCAGTCGCGCGGCGCAAGCCTTCCTGCAGGCGCTCTAGGCCAGCAGGCCCTTCAGCTTATAGAGCGCGTCCATCGCCTCGCGGGGGCTCATGCCGTCGGGGTCGAGCGCCTTCAGCGCCTCTTCGACGGGGCTCGGGCCGAATTTCGCCTCCGGCTCGGCCACGGCGGCGAAGAGGGGCAGGTCCTCGAGGTGGGCCGGCGCGCCGGCCTCCCGCTCCAGGCGCTCCAGCACGTCCCTGGCGCGGGCCACCACGGTTGGCGGAACGCCCGCGAGCTTGGCGACCTGCACGCCGTAGGATCGGTCGGCCGGCCCCGGCCCCGCCTCGTGCAGGAAGATGAGGTCGCCGTTCCACTCCTTGGCCTTCAGGCTGAGATTGGCGACGTAGGCGAGGCGGCCCTCCAGGGTGGCGAGCTCATGGTAGTGGGTCGCGAACAGCGCCCGGCAACGGTTCACCTCGTGCAGGGCCTCGGCGCAGGCCCATGCAATGGCCAGGCCGTCATAGGTGGCGGTGCCGCGGCCGATCTCGTCCAGGATCACCAGGCTGCGGGGCGTCGCCTGAGTGAGGATCGCGGCCGTCTCGACCATCTCGGCCATGAAGGTCGAGCGACCGCGGGCCAGGTCGTCGCCCGCGCCCACGCGGCTGAACAGGCGGTCCACCACGCCGATCCGGAGTCGCCTCGCCGGGACGAACGAACCGGCCTGGGCAAGCACGGCGAGAAGCGCGTTCTGTCTCAGGAAGGTCGATTTGCCCGCCATGTTCGGGCCCGTAACGACCGCGAGCCGGGCGCCGCCAGCGCCGGTCCCATCGAGGCGGCAATCGTTGGGCGTGAAGGCGTCGCCCGCGCGCTTGACGGCGGCCTCCACGACCGGGTGGCGGGCGGCTTCTGCTTCGAAGGCGGTGGAGCGGTCGACGACCGGCCGCGCCGCGCCCGTCTCGTCGGCCCATTCCGCGAGCCCTGCGGCGACATCGAGCCGGGCGGCCGCCTCGGCGGCGGTCTGAATTGCCTGCGCCACGGCGATGGCGGCCTCGCGCCAGGCCTCGAAGGTCTCGACCTCGATGGCCAGCGCACGCTCGGCCGCCTGGGCGATCTTCGCATCGAGCTCGGCCAGCTCGACCGTCGTGAAACGCACCTGGTTGGCGAGCGTCTGGCGATGGATGAAGATCGCGTTCAGCGGCGCGGCCATCAGGGGCTCGGCGGCCTTGGCTGTGGTCTCGACGAAGTAGCCCAGCACCGCGTTGTGGCGAATCTTCAGCGCCACCTTGCTCTCGGCCGCGAGCCTGGCCTCCAGGTCCAGGATAACGCGGCGGGAGTCGTCGCGCAGCGCACGCGCCTGGTCGAGCTCGGGGCGGACGCCCGGGGCCACGAAGCCGCCGTCGCGGGCCAGTGACGGAAGGTCCGGGCCGAGGCCCGCCGCCAGCAGGTCGCGCAGGGACGCGAGATCTCCGTGGAACGCCGGGTTCAGCGCCTGGAGGGCGCCGGCGATCTCCTCCGGCGGCTGGATCAGCGGGTCGCGCGTCGAAGCGAAGAGCGCGGTCAGCTGCTCGGCGAGGGCGAGCCCGTCGCGCAGCGTGCCAAGGTCGCGCGGACCGCCGCGCCCGAGCGCCAGTCTCGAGAGCGACCGGGCCATGTCGCCCAGCCCCTTGAGCAGATCGCGCAGGCGTTGGCGCTGGGCGCGGTGCTCCACGAACCAGGCGACCGCGTCGAGGCGTGCGTCGATCGCGGCCGGCTCAAGCAGCGGGCGGGCGAGACGGGCGGCCAGCAGGCGCGCGCCGGGCGCTGTCACCGTGCGGTCGATGGCGCCCAGGAGCGAACCGTCGCGGGCGCCGGAGGTGGCGCGCTCGATCTCGAGCGACGACCGTGTCGCCGGATCGATGATCATCACGTCGGCTTCGCCCGCACGGCGCGGGGCGGACAGCGCCGGGAGCCTGCCGGCCTGGGTGGTCTCCAGATGCGCGGCGATCAGGCCGAGCGCCGAGATCTCCGCGCCCGAGAGCTGGCCGAAGCCGTCGAGGGTCTCCACGCCGTAGAGGCGCTTCAGTCGTGTCTCCGCGGCGCTGGGCTCGGCGAGCGCCTGGGGCATCGGCTGGACGAAGCCGCCGGCGGCCTTGAGCGCGGCCGAGACCGCTTCGTCGGCGAACAGGCGATCGGGGACCAGTATCTCCGACGGGCCGAGCGCGGCCAGGGCGGAGGCGAGGCCGGCGACGCCTACGGCCAGGCACTCCACCTCGCCCGTCGAGAGCTCGACGGCCGCCACCGCGGCGCCGCCAGCCCGCACAGCGACCGCCGCCAGGCGGTTGGCGCCGCGGGCGTCCAGCAAGCCCTCTTCGGTGAGCGTGCCAGGTGTGACCACGCGCACGAGATCGCGGCGGACCACGGACTTTGAGCCGCGCTTCTTCGCCTGCGCCGGATCCTCCATCTGTTCGCAGACGGCGACCTTGAAGCCCGCGCGGATCAGCTTGGCGAGGTAGGCCTCGGCCGCGTGGACGGGGACGCCGCACATGGGGATCGGATGGCCGCCATGTTGCCCGCGGGTCGTGAGGGTAATGCCGAGCGCGGCGTGCGCCTTCTGGGCATCCTCGAAGAACAGCTCGTAGAAGTCGCCCATCCGGAAGAAGACCAGCGCGTCGGGCTGGCGGGCCTTGGCCTCAAAGAATTGCGCCATGACCGGCGAGGCGCCGGCGGCGGGATCGGTCTCGGGGCTGGGCGCTTGCGCGTTCATGGAATCGCGAAGGCTAAAGGGCGCCCTGCGTCACGTCAGCCCCTTGCGGCCGCGCCGAACAGCGCCAAGCTGTGGAAGGATGTCGCAATCACGTGGAGAGTCCGTCTCGGTCCTGATCCTGCCCGCGGGTCCCGCGGACGCCGAGGAGCTGGCGCGCGTGCATGTGCGCGCCTGGCGTGAGACCTACCGCGGCCTGCTTCCCGACGCCTACCTCGCCCGAATGAGCGAGGCGGCGTTCACCCGGCGCTTCCGCCGCGCGCTCACCCAGCCGGGTCCCAACGATGTCACCCTCGTCGCGGCGAGCCGCGATGGGCTGGTGGGCTATGCCGAGGGCGGTCCGTCTCGGGCGGGCGTACCCGACGAGGCGGAGATTGCGACCCTCTACCTGCTGCGCCAGGCGCAGGGGCTGAGGCTCGGGAGACGCCTGCTGACGGCGGCCGCGCGGGCGCTGGCGGCGCAGGGTGCGAAGTCGCTGGCCATCTCGGTGCTGCGCGACAACATCCGCGCGCGCGGATTCTATGAGCGCCTTGGCGGTGCGGCCGAGCCGGCCACGATGGAGCGTGGGCCGGGCGGCGCTTTGCTCCATGAGGTGGTCTACCGCTGGCCGGAGATCGGCCGGCTGCTCGAGCCCTGACGAGTCCGCGGGCTTGGCGGCCCTGCTGGCGGGCCGCGGGATCTAGAAGGGCGTGCGGCCTGGTCCCGGCATGGGCTGCGGGATCGCGATCCGGGGCGGCTGGTCGCGGTCGCGCGGGCGTCCCTGCCAGTCCAGGTCCTCGGGCTTGATGATCGCCGAGGCGTTGGTGGCTTCTTGCGCGGCGGTGATCAGGTGGGCCGGCTCGGCCACGGCCGCCGGCTTCGCGGCCGGAGCCGCGGGCTCCGTCTCCGGCGTCGCCGCGGGCGGCGCCGCGACTTCGGTCGTCAGGTCTGCGAGCGTGGCCTTGGGGGAAGCCTTCGCGAGGTTGTCGAGGGTGGCGACCTGCAGCCCGGTCATCTCGCCGCCCGCATAGCGCCCCACGAAGGCGGGCGGCGTCCCCCAGCCGCCGGTCCAGCGGTAGAAGATGTGGTGGCCGACGACAGCCACCTTCACGAGGTCCGGGCTCCAGTACGGGGCGACGTAGTCAGCGTGATAGTGGGTCGCCATGCCAACCCTCTTCATCACGTAGCCGTTCAGGGCCGCGATCGCGACCTTGCGCGCCCGGTCCCAGGCGGCCTCGTCGGGCTTGCGGCCGAGCGCACCGTCGCAGGTGAAGGTGAACTGACAGCCGGTCGACCGGTCGGAGCCCTGGAACACCACGCCGCAGACCGTCTTCGGGAAGGCCGGATGGTGCAGGCGGTTAAGCACCACCTGGGCCACCGCCCGCTGGCCCTCGATGCTCTCGAAGCCCGCCTCGTAGTAGATCGCGGCCGTCATGCAGTCGATCGCCCGCGCCTCATCGAGCACGCCTTCGGTTTCGAGGTGGAACGGCCGCGCGGCCGGGTTCGGTCCCTTGGCGATGGGGACGGAGGCGTTCCAGAGACGCGCCTGGTCGGGGCTCATGTCCTGCAGCCGGATAATCGCCGGCTGCTGGGCGTCTGGTGCGGGCGCGTGCTGCGCCTGGGCGACGGCGGACTGCACGGGCATGGGGGGAGCCGCCAGGAGCCGCGCCTGGCGCGCCGGGACGGCGGCCAGCGCAAGACCCGCGCTCAAAAGCAGCGCCAGGGCCAGCTGCAGGCCGGCCAGATGGATGGCGTCGTTGCCCGTGACCGCCCTGTGCAGCGCTCGAAGCAAGCTGGCCCCCCGCAGCTCGGCCCTAGGAAGCGCGACCCAATAGGCGCTGGCGCCCGGCGAGGCGAGTCGAAATTTTCACCTTTGGTTAACCAGCTCGGGCGCGAACTCACGCAAATTCAAGGCCTTGCCCGA
>JAGWSE010000020.1 GCA_028869395.1 Alphaproteobacteria bacterium
CCTCAACACCCGCCTGCGCCAGCTCGCCCGGCTGGAGGAGATGGAGATCCGCCGCGAGCACGCCGAGCTCTCCGAGGAGCGCGACGGCATCGCCGCCATGCTGGCCTCCGACCGCGCCCAGTGGAAGCTGGTCGGCCAGGGCCTGCGCGACGTGAAGAAGGCGCTGGGCGACCTCAACGTGCGCCGCTCGATCTTCGCCGAGGCGCCGCAGGTGGACGCCGAGGCGGCCATGGAGGCGATGATCGTGCGCGAGCCGATCACCGTCATCCTCTCCGAGCGCGGCTGGATCCGCGCCGCCAAGGGCCGCGTGGAGGACCCCTCGGAGCTGAAGTTCAAGGAAGGCGACAAGCTGGGCTTCCTGGTGCCGGCCGAGACCACCGACAAGCTCTTGATCTTCGCCTCCGACGGCCGCTTCTTCACCCTGGGCTGCGACAAGCTGCCGTCCGCCCGCGGGCACGGCGAGCCGCTGCGGCTGATGATCGACCTCGACGACAAGGTCGGCATCGTCGACGTCTTCGTCCACAAGCCCGGCGCCAAGCGGATACTGGCCTCGAAGGAGGGCTATGGCTTCCTCCTGCCGGAGGAGGAGGCGATCGCCTTCCGCCGCGCCGGCAAGCAGGTGCTGAACGCCGGCGCCAAGGGGGCGCTGGTGTGCGAGCCCCTGGGCGGACCTGGGGGCGACGCCGACCACCTGGCCGTGATGGGCGACAACGGCAAGCTGCTGATCTTCCCGGTCGCCGAGCTGCCCGAGATGCCGCGCGGCAAGGGCGTGAAGCTGCAGTCCTACCGCGAGGGCGGGCTGCGCGACGCCACGGCCTTCAAGGCCGACGACGGCATGACCACCGTCGACGCCTCCGGCCGCACGCGAGCCTGGCCCGAGTGGCGCGAGTGGCTGGGCCGCCGGGCCGCCGCCGGAAAGCTCGCGCCAAAGGGTTTCCCCGCCAACAAGCGCTTCAGGCCGCGCTAGAACCCGTCATCCCGGCCAAAGGAGCGCCCCGGACTTGAGCCGGGGCGCGTCGGCCGAGCCGGGACCCAGTCGACCGAACCGTGGAGGGGGCGAGCCGCCGCCCCGCCTGCCCGCTGCGCCCTACGCAACAGTATCCGCAATATACCCGCCTAACCCCCGACGTGACGCGGCCGAGAGGGATGGCCCAGCCACGGCCCACACGTGTTTCACGCCCGACCTCCTGGACGTATGTGGGACAGGAAGAGCTTAGCGTTTGTGGGCGGCAACGGGGCCAGGAGAAGTCCGCGCTCACACCCCCTCCGTCGCCGCATCCCCCGCGATCCGCGAGTGCCACATCACCCGGGGCTCCGTCATGTCCCAGGGCATGGCGCGGTGGAGGAGGCGGCGGTTGTCCCATAATATGGCGTCGCCGGGGGTCCAGGCGTGTTGCCAGACGCGGGGGGGCTGGCAGGCGGCCTCCACGAGCTCGGCGAGGAGGGCGTCGCTCTCGGTCTCGCCGAGGCCGGGGACGGCGTGGGCGTGGCGGCCGATCGCCAGCGCCTTTCGGCCGGTCTCCGGGTGGGTCTTGACGAGGGGGCGCAAGGGGGCCTCGGCCGCGGTCATGCCGTAGCCGGAATAGGCGCTGCCGGCCCTATGCGCGTGGCCGAGCTTGCCCTGGCTGTAGGCGAGGGAGTGGTAGGCGCTAAGGCCCTCCAGGCGGGCCTGGGTGGCGGGGTCGAGCGCGTCCCAGGCGGCGGCCATGTCGGCGAAGCCGGTCTCGCCGCCCGAGCTCGGGGCCACGTGGCAGGTGAAGACCGCGCCTTTGGCCTGGACGGGCATGTAGGTCGAGTCCTGATGCCAGCCCATGTTACCCTTGAGGATCTTCACCACGTCGTCGGCTTCTCGGCCATCCGGGCCGTCGTCGGGGCGCAGGGTCCCGTCGGAGCGGACGTTGGAGATGGGGGCGATGTCGAACTCCAGGGGCCCCAAGCGGCGGGCGAAGGCGACCTGCTCGTCCTTCGTGAGGTGCTGACCTGGGAAGATCAGCAGGGCGTGGTCGAGCCAGGCGGCGTAGAGGGCGTTGAAGGCGGCCTCGTCGAGGTCGGCGAGGCGCAGGCTGGTGACCACCGCGCCGAAGGTGGCGGGCAGCGGGTCGATCCGAAAGGACGGGACCGTGGTCATGGCGGTGCGAGGCTCGCGCCGAAGGGCCGGGGTGGCAAGGGGAGACCACG
>JAGWSE010000166.1 GCA_028869395.1 Alphaproteobacteria bacterium
ACGCCCGGAACCGCCATGCCCTTAAGCCCGTCCAGCCTCCCTCATTCTTGCGCCGGGGCTCCCCTACCAGCATTACGTGTACGCACCGAGACGCGAAAGGGGTCGCCGTGGCGATTGGCGACATCTGCCCGCAGTCTAAGCAGCCCCCTGGTGCGGCTTAGGTAGGAGCTTCCGGTCGAGGCGAAAAGAAGGCCTCCGGCGGGCAAGCTTGCGCCGGGGCTTGGTCAGCGGAGATTTTGCGGGTCACTGCTGTGGGAGGACCATCATGCCGAAAATCGAGCTCGCCGCCGTGCCCGAGCGCAAGGGGACCGGCTATCCCGCGCCGTTCGACGCGCCCTGCGCCGGGCGGGTGCGCCAGCGGCTGGGCGACGCCGGCGGGCTGAGCGACTTCGGCGTGAACCTGATGCGGCTGCCGCCGGGGGGCTGGTCGAGCCAGCGCCACTGGCACAGCCACGAGGACGAGTTCGTCTATGTGCTGGACGGCGAACTGGTCCTGATCGAGGACGCCGGCGAGACGATCCTGCGGGCCGGCGACTGCGCGGCCTTCCCGAAGAACTCCGCGAACGGCCACCACATGATCAACCGCGCGGCGGCGACCGCCGTCTATCTCGAGGTCGGCTCCCGCTCCCGCGAGGACCTCACCACCTGCTCCGACATCGACATGATGAACCCGGCCTCCCACGGCCGGTTCGTGCACAAGGACGGCTCGCCGTACCCGGACGGCTAGAGCTCCGGCTTGTCCTTTGCCGCCCCTCGGCCCATCGTCCGGATAACCATGGGATGTCGGGGAGGGGCGTCGTCATGCGGAAGGGGGGGGTCTTCGCGCTCGGCCTGGTGCTGATCCTGGCCGGGTCGTTCCTGGCGCACGAGGTGCAGACCGCCGGCGGCAAGGTCGCGGTGGAGGACGTGCGGTTCCCGGGGCCGCAGGGGCTGACGCTGAGCGGACTGCTCTACGTTCCGGCCTCGGCCACGGCCGATCATCCGGCGCCGGCGGTGCTGGCGAGCCACGGCTACATCAACACCCGCGAGATGCAGTCGCCGTTCGCGATCGAGCTGTCGCGGCGCGGCTTCGTGGTGCTGGCCATGGACATGACCGGCCACGGCTGGTCGGGCGGCGCAGTCGGGCAGGCGGACTACGGCGGGCCGGCGGCGCTGGCCTACCTGCGGAGCCTCCCGTTCGTGGACGAGGAAAACGTCGGTCTGGAGGGCCACTCCCTGGGCGGCGACCCGGTGATGGCGGCGGCGCTCGCCGAGCCGGACGGCTACCGGTCCATCGTGCTGGAGGGCACGACGCCGGGCTTGCTGGGCGCCAGGGCGCCGGTCAGTCCGAAGAACGTCGAGGTGGTGTTCGGGAGATACGACGAGTTCGCCCCGTTGATGTGGCAGGTCCCGAAGGGCTCGCTGGTCCCCACATCGAAGCGGTTGATGGCGCTGTTCGCGACGAGCGCGCCGGTGATCCCGGGAAAGATCTACGGCTCCATCGCCGAGGGGACCGCGCGGCGGCTGGTCAATCCGCGGGTGACGCATCCACTGGAGCACTTTTCGCGCACCGGCGTGGGCGCGGCGGTGGAGTGGTTCCAGGCGACGCTGTCCGGCGCGGTCTGGGCGAAGCCCGCCTACCGCCAGGTGTGGCTCTGGAAGGAGATCGGCACGCTGGCGGCGTTCGCAGGCTTCGTGCTGCTCCTGATCGGGACCTTCGAGCTGCTGCTCACCCTGCGGTTCTTCGCACCGCTGCTGCATGCGCCGGAGCCCGCGGCGAAGCATCGCGGATGGAAGTGGTGGCTGGGCGCCGTGCTGACCGCGGCGATCCCGGCGCTCACCTTCTATCCGATGATGGACGTGGGCCAGGCGTTCGCGCCGATGCGGCTGTTCCCGCAGTGGATCCAGAACCAGCTGCTGGTCTGGGCCCTGGCCAACGGGCTGATCACCCTGGTGCTGAGCCTGCTGCTGAGAGGCGGCAAGCCCATGTTCACCAACCGCTGGGGGCTCTCGGCGCTGATCGCGGCGGCGACGATCGCCGTGGGCTACCTGTCGCTGGCGGTGGTCAGCGCGCTCTGGCACGTGGACTACCGCTTCTGGGTGCTGGGGCTGAAGCCGCTGGATGTGCGGCGCGCGGGGATGGCCCTCCCTTACTTCGTGGTCTGGACGGTGTTCTTCCTGGTGGCGATCCGGGCGCTGGCGGCGAACCTGGCGGTGGCGGGCGAGGGCTTCCTCATGCAGGTGGGCGCCTGGAAACTGGCCATGTGCGGCGGTTTCGTCGTGCTGCTCCTCTACGAATACGGGATGCTGTTCGCGACGGGTATTCTGGCCACGCCGTCGGAGCCGCTGAACACCATCGTCGCGATCCAGTTCGTGCCGCTGCTGGCGGTGGTGGGGGCGATCGCGGCGGTGACCTACCGGCGGACCAACTCCTATGTGCCGGGCGCGCTGATCTGCGCGGCCCTGCTCGCCTGGTACGTGACGGCCGGGACGGCGACGCACTGGTCGGCCAACGTCAAGACGCCGCCCCCAGGCGCTGCGCGTTCGCGCTAGCCGGCCGGGAAGGGCGCCCCTATTTCAGGGCCGGGCTTCCAGGGGGAGGAGCAGGGCCGTGGCCGCGCAGGCGCAGAGCGAGACCGAAGCGCGCGCGAGCTGGGGCGACCTGCTGGCCGACGGGCGCCTGCCGCGGTTCGCGCTGATCTGCCTGGGCGTGTGGCTAAACGCGGCCGACAGCCTGGTCACCGCGACGATCATGCCGAGCGTGGGCCGCGAACTGGGAGGCCTGTCCTACTTCAGCTGGGCGACGGCGGGCTATCTGGTGGGCGCGATCCTGGCGGGGGCGAGCGCGGGGCGGCTGTCGGAGCTGTTCGGCCTTCGACGGGCCACGACGCTGGCGGGGCTGGTCATGGTCGGCGGCTGCGTGATGAGCGCCGCGGCGCCGGACGTGGGCGTGTTCCTGGCGGGCCGGCTGGTGCAGGGGCTCGGTTCGGGCTGGATCTCGGGCTTCGCCATGGTGGCGATCGCGCTGCTGTTCCCCGAGCGGCATCTGGCGCGGGTGTTCGCCTCGGTCTCGGGCGTCTGGGGGATCGCGACCCTGATCGGGCCGCTGATCGGCGGCGTCTTCGCCGTCGGCGACCATTGGCGGGAGGTGTTCTGGTTCTTCGCGGCCCAGTCGCTGGCGTTCAGCGCCGCGGCGCCGTTCCTGTTGAAGGGCGCGGGCAAGGGCGACGGCGGGCCGGGGATCCCGTGGCGGCAGCTCGCCCTCCTGGGACTCGGCATGGCGGCGGTGGCGGCGGCCGACCTGGTCCACGGCGCCGCCTGGTCGATCGGCCTGATCTTCGCAGGCCTGGCGATCCTGCTGCTGCTTGTGCGGCTGGACGGCTCGGCGCGGGTGCGCCTGTTGCCGCACCGCGCGGCCGACCTGACGACCGTCTGCGGCTCGGGCTATGCGGCCATGTTCGCGCTCACGGCCGCCTCGATGGGGTTCACCATCTACGGGCCGCCGATCCTGCAGACGCTCGCCGGGCTCTCGCCGCTGTGGGCCGGCTACATGATCGGGGTGGAGAGCCTGGCCTGGACGCTGGCGGCCTTCATGGTGGCGCACCAGACCGGCGTGTGGGACGCCCGCTGGATCCGCATCGGCGCGGCGAGCCTGGTGGCCGCCCTGGTGGTCCTGACGTGGGCGATGCCGCGCAGCGAGATGGCGGCGATCGTCGTGGGCGCGGTGCTGCTGGGCGCGGCGTTCGGCTGGTCGTGGAGCTTCATGGGACGGCGCGTGCTGGCGGCGCTGGCGGACGAGGACCGCGCGATCGGCTCCTCGGCGATCACCGCCGTGCGCCAGACGGGGGCGGCCGTAGGCGCGGCGATCTCCGGGGCGGCGGCCAACCTGGTGGGCTTCTCGGCGGGGCTGACGCACGCGACGGCGCAGGGCGCGGCCGTCTGGGTGTTCGCCTCGGTGGTCCCGCTGGCGCTCGCCGGGAGCTGGGCCTCGTTCCGGCTGACCGGCCGCGCGGAGCGGGCCTAGAGTCTGTCGAGGCCGTAGGCGGCGTGCAGGGCGCGCACCGCCAGCTCGGTGTACGCGGCGTCGATCAGCACGCTGATCTTGATCTCCGAGGTGGAGATCACCTGGATGTTGACCCCCTTGTCGGCCAGCGCCTTGAACATGGACTGCGCCACGCCCGCGTGGCTGCGCATGCCGACGCCGATCACCGAGACCTTGGCTACGTCCTCGTCGACGGAGGCGT
>JAGWSE010000167.1 GCA_028869395.1 Alphaproteobacteria bacterium
ATGGGCTGCCCCGGGGTCGCCGACGTGGCCGTGATCGGCGTGCCTGACGAGCGCTGGGGCGAGGCGGTGAAGGCGATCGTCGTGCCTGCGACGGGCGCCGAGCCGGACGCCGCGACGGTGATCGCCTGGGCGCGCCAGAGGATCGCCGGCTTCAAGGCGCCGAAGTCCGTCGACTTCATGGACGCCCTGCCCCGCAACGCCTCGGGCAAGGTGCTCCGCCGCGAGCTGCGCAAACCGTACTGGCACGGCCAGGCCCGGTTGGTCGGCTAGGAGCGGACCGCCGCCTCGCCCAGCTCCTCAGGCGGCGGCGGGTTGGCCGGAATGCGCAGCCGAAGCAGGCTGACGCAGGCCGCGGCGGCGGCGACGCCGCCCGCCGTGACCAGGGCGACGGTGGTCGCCCGCGTGCCGGCGAGCTCGAAGAACACGGCCGTGGAGACCGCGCCGGCGGTCTGGCCCAGGAGGCGGGCGGTGGCCAGCATCCCGCCCGCGGCGCCGGAGCGGTGCAGCGGCGCGGAGGAGACCATGGCCCGGTTGTTCGGCGACTGGAAGAAGCCGAAGCCCATGCCGCAGACCGCCATCCGCCAGACGATCTGGATCTCGGGCGCGCCCGCGTGGATGAGCGACAGCAGGAACAGGCCGGTCGAGAAGACGCCGAGGCCGATGCCGCCCAGTAGCCCGGCGGGGTAACGGTCGGCGAGGCGTCCGGCGATCGGCGCGGTGACTCCCACCGCAAGCGGCCAGGGCGTGATGAGCAGGCCCGTGGCCACCGCGCTGTGGCCGAGGACGGACTGGAAGTAGAAGGGCAGCGAGACATAGGCCAGCATCTGGGCGGCGAACGAGACGATCGAGGTCGCGATCGACAGCCCGAAGATGGGAATGCGCAGCAGGTCGAGCGGGACCAGCGGCGCGGGCCGCCCAAACTCCCGGCGGAACAGCAGCAGCGCCGCGGCCGCGCCGATCGCCAGCTTCACGAGACCGGGGGCCAGGCCTTCGCGCACCACGCTCTCGGCGCCCATGATCAGAAAGCCGAAGGCCAGGGCGTTGAGCAGCGCCGAGAGGACGTCGAGCCGGCGTCCCGAGCCTTCCGTCCTGGGCAGCGCCTTGACCGCGATGGCGATCGCGACGACGCCGATCGGCACGTTGATGGCGAACAGCCACTCCCAGGAGGCGACCGACAGGATGGCCGAGGCGACGGTCGGGCCGATCGCCGCCGAGATCGAGATGACCAGCGCGTTGAGGCCGATGCCGCGCCCGAGCAGCCGGCGCGGATAGGTGAAGCGGACCAGGGCGGCGTTGATGCTCATGATCCCGCCCGCGCCCAGGCCCTGGAACACGCGCGCGGCGGTGAGCTCCGGCAAGGTGTGCGAGAGGGCGCAGCCGAGCGACCCCAGGGTGAATACGGCCAGCCCGCCCATATAGACGCGGCGGTAGCCGATCCTGTCGCCCAGGGCGGCCAGCGGCAGCAGGGTCACCGTGATGGCCAGCTGGTAGGCGTTGACGATCCAGATCGAGGCGGCCGGGCTTGCCTGCAGTTCGTGGGCGATGGTCGGCAGGGCCACGTTGGCGATGGCCCCGTCGAGCACCGACATGAACATGGCGAGCCAGATGGTCGCCATCGACCAGTACCTGCGCGGGATCGGCAGGCCGTCGGGAGTCCCCACCGGGACTTGGGCGGCGGAATCGCTCACAGGTCGCTGCATGGCCGGCGTAACCCGCGACGACAAGGTCCGTATCCTACGGCGCCGACGTCCGGGAGCCGGACGCCGCTCAGGGCCGAAAGCGAATCCATGGCGGCCGAGGCGATCCCAGACGAAGCGTGAAGCGGCCGCGAACCTAGGCGGCCGCCCGCGCCAAATCCAGCCGCCTCAGGCCTTGGCGCTGGGCCTGGCCTTCACGCGCTCGAACCAGTCGGTGAGCTTCTTGAATTTCGGATCGAGCGGCTGGCCGACCTGGCCGCCGAACTCCAGGAAGCCGAACAGCAGGATGTCGGCGAGGGTGAAGCGGTCGCCGGCGATCCAAGGGCCCTTGAACTGGCCCTCAAGCCAGGTCAGCCCGTCCTGGGCCATGGCCTTGAGGCCAGGCGCAGCGTCCGGCACGCAAAGGATGCGGTCCTTGAACAGCGGCAGCCCCTCGGAGAAGCGGAAACCGTTGGCCATGGGCTCGCAGATCCGCAGGTCCACGCGCCGGGTCCACATGCGCGCCTCGGCGCGCTCCTTGGGCGTGCGGCCGATCAGCGCCGGATCGGGCTTCACATCTTCCAGGTACTCGCAGATGGCGGTGATCTCGGCGATGCAGGTCCCGTCGTCGAGTTCGAGCGTGGGGCTCTGGCCGGACGGGTTCCGCTCAAGATGAGGGGCCTGGCGGTTCTCACCGCCCATGAGATCGAGCTCGACCCGTTCGATGTCGAGACCTTTTTCCGCCACGAACATCTTCACCACACGCGGGTTCGGGCCGATCGATTGGTAGAGCTTCATCTTCAAACCTAAGCTTGACCGTAGGGTGCGGAACCTTGGCGGCAGCTCAGTTCCGCGTCAACGAATCAGTCGTCGGCTTAAAAAAACGCCATTAACGTTCCGTTAGCTGTGGCGTGATGTCGCAGAAAGTGGCATAACCCCGGCATGACCAGCCGACTTTTGAAGCCAGACCTCGTGGGATCGAACGAGACCCTCGACGACCTGCTCGAGCGCCTCCGGTCCTTCTCCAAGCAACCCGTCCGCCCGAAGGGCCCTCCCGGGTTCGGACACTTCGTCAGCTCGCGTCGCCCGCCCGGCGGCATCGGCGGCGCCGAGGCGCCGATCCCGGCCGACAAGGCGGCGCCGGACTGCTACGCGGCGGCCTAGCCGCCCCTCCCAAACGACGTCGAACCCCTCATTCCGCAGGCGCGGGGTGAGGGGTTTCGCTTTTCAGGACCCTGTCCAGAGCGGCTGGGCGCGGCCCGCCGGTCGCCCAGTCCAGGAGCTCGACCGGATGCACGACGGCGGCCGACACCGCCGGGGCGATCTGGGCCATGCAGCCCACATTGCCGGCCGCCACGACACCGGCGCCCGTGCGCGCGATATTGGCCGCCTTGCGGTCGCGCAGCCGCGTCGCGAGATCCGGCTGCAGGACGTTGTAGACGCCCGCCGAGCCGCAACAGAGGTGGCCTTCCGGGACCTCGCGCACCTCGAACCCCGCCTGCGCCAGCAGCCTGGCGGGCGCGGCCTTCACCTTCTGCCCGTGCTGCAGCGAACAGGGGGCGTGATAGGCGACCGCGAGGGCCTGGGGATTGGAGATCGCCGGCAGGCCGACCTCGGCCAGGAACTCGAGGACGTCGCGCGCCTTGGCGGCCGCGGGCGCGCCCGCCTCGCCCAGCAGGTGGCCGTAGCCCTTGAGCGTCGTCCCGCAGCCCGCGGCGGTGGTGACGATGGCGTCGACCTCGCCCGAGCGCGCCCAGGCCTGCAGGTTGCGGGCG
>JAGWSE010000168.1 GCA_028869395.1 Alphaproteobacteria bacterium
CCGCGAAACGCTCCAGCAGCGGTTCGCCGAGACCCACGAGATGACCCTCGTTCTGCAGCAGCTGAAGAGCATCGAGCTGGCGCCCTGGATGAAGACCCTGCCGCATCTTGACCAGCTGCTCGCCACCTGGGAGTGGCGCGTGGCGCCCACGCCCTCGCTTGTGATGCGGCCGAAGGGGCAGGCGCAGGCCTCTGCGCCGCCCGCCAACTCCCCGGTTCCGTCCTGATGCGCGCGGCGCCATGATGGCCGCACGAGGCGCGCGACCAGACGCGCCCATGGTGGAGGAGGCGACATGGCCGACGACCTGGACGTGATGGAGGCTCCGCGCACGCTCACCGAGGCGGTGACAACCAGCAACGGCCCGGTCCGCGGCTATCACGACGACCGCCTGAAGGTGTTCAAGGGGCTGCGCTACGGCGCCCCGCCCACCGGCCATGCGCGCTTCAAGCCGCCCTCGCCGCCGCAGCCCTGGACCGAGCCCGCCCAGGCGATCGCCTACGGCGCGCCGGCCATCCAGTCGGGCCTCGCGCCTGGCGAGCGGCGCACCTCGCCCGGCGATCCGCCGGCTCCCGACGAGCCCGCCTCGTCCGAGGACTGCCTGTTCCTCAACGTCTGGACGCCCGGCCTCGATCAGCCCAAGCGCCCCGTCATGGTCTGGCTGCACGGCGGGGGCTTCGCCAACGGGTCGGGCGGCGCGGCCATGTACGACGGCGGAAACCTCGCCCGCCAGGGCGACACCGTTCTGGTCACCGTCAACCACCGCCTGAACGTCTTCGGCTACCTGCACCTGGGCGAGGTCTTCGGCGCCGAGTACGCCCAGTCCGGCGTCGCCGGCATGCTCGACATCGTCCAGGCGCTCGAGTGGGTCCGCGACAACATCGCGGCCTTCGGCGGCGATCCGGCCAATGTCACCATCTTCGGCGAGAGCGGCGGCGGTTGGAAGGTCTCCCTGCTCATGGCCATGCCCGCCGCGCGGGGCCTTTTCCACAAGGCCATCATCCAGAGCGGGCCGGGCCTCACCGCCAAGCCCATGGCCGAGGCCGACAAGATCGCGCGCCAGCTCCTCGCCGAGCTCGGCGTCACGACGCCCCAGGCGCTCGCGGCCCTGCCAACCGAGGCGATCTCCCACGCCAGCGTGAAGCTGCCCGGCGAGGCCATGCGGCTCTACACGCCCGTCCTCGACGGCAAGGTGATCCCGCGCCATCCCTTCGAGCCCGACGCCGCTCCGCTGAACGCCGACGTGCCGGTCCTCATCGGCACCAACAAGGACGAGAACACCCTCTTCCTGTTCAGCCATCCGAGGTTCGGCGCCTTCGACGAAGCCGACATCGCCAGGCAGGCCGAGGCCGCCATGGGCGTGCGCGGGCCCGCGCTGGTCGCCGCGCTCCGGACGGCGTTTCCCGACTACAACGACACCCACCTCTACGCCGCCGTGGGCACCGCCACCGGCATGTGGGGAAACTCGGTGAAGCTGGCCGAGCGCAAGGCTGCCCAAGGCCGGGCCCCCGCCTATATGTACATGCTGACCTGGGAAACGCCGGTGGCCAAGGGCCGCCTGCGTTCGCCGCACGCGGTCGAGATCCCGCTCGTCTTCGACAACGTCGAGAAGGCCCGCAATTTCGTGGGCCGCGGCGAGGGACCCGAGATCCTGGCCCGCCAGATGTCCGCCGCCTGGCTCGCCTTCGCCCGCACCGGCGCGCCCAATGCCCCAGGCCTGCCCAAGTGGCCCGCCTATGACGCGAAGACCCGCGCCACCATGATCTTCGACCTCGAAAGCCGCGTGCAGAACGACCCGCTACCGGAGGTTCGGCAGGTGCTGCAGGCCCCATAGCCGCTCATCGCCCCGAAGGCGGGGGCCCAAGCGGCGGCGTCGACACGAACAAGGGCGCCGGATGAGCTCCAGCGCCCTTGCTGTTCCTGCGCCTTAGCTTGGATCCCGGCTTTCGCCGAACCGAGCGGGTCGGATCAGGCGTCGAACACGATCACCGAGCGGGCGACCGTGCCGGTCTTCATCTCATCGAACGCCTCGTTGATCTGCTCCAGCTTCAGCCGGCGCGAGATCATGTCGTCCAGCTTCAGCTTGCCGGCCAGGTAGAAGTCCACCAGCCGCGGCATGTCGACGGGGAAGCGGTTGGAGCCCATCAGCGAGCCCTGTATGCGCTTCTCGCCCAGGAACGCCGCGCCCATCAGGCTGATCGTCTGGCCGACCGGGATCATGCCGATCACGTTCGCCGTGCCGCCACGACGCAGCATGTTGAAGGCCTGCTCGGCGGTCTTGGAAAGGCCGATCGCCTCGAAGGAGTGCTGGACGCCGCCCTTGGTCATCTCGATGACCTCCTTCACGACATCGGTGTCCTTGGCGCAGATGAAGTCGGTCGCGCCGAACGCCTTGGCCATGTTCTCCTTGCCGGGCGCCATGTCGATGGCGATGATCCGGCCGGCGCCGGCGATCGCCGCGCCGTTGACCGCCGCCAGGCCCACGCCGCCGCAGCCGATGACCGCGACCGTGTCGCCCGGGCGCACGTTCGAGGTGTGCATCGCCGCGCCCACGCCGGTCATCACCCCACAGCCGATCAGCGCCGCGCGGTCGAGCGGCATGTCGTGCCGGATCGCCACGCAGGCGTGCTCGTGGATCAGCATGTGCTCGGCGAAGGACGACAGGTTCAAGTACTGGTTCATCGGCCCGGCGGGCGCCTTCAGCCGGGGTTCCTCGTCGGCGCCGCGCTTGGTCTCCGGCGACACGCACAGGCTCATGTGGCCGGTCAGGCAGAACTCGCAGTGGCCGCAGAACGCCGAGAGGCAGGTGATCACGTGGTCGCCCGGCTTCACCGTGCGCACCTCGGAGCCCACCTGCTCCACGATGCCCGCGCTCTCGTGGCCCAGCACCGC
>JAGWSE010000169.1 GCA_028869395.1 Alphaproteobacteria bacterium
GACGAAGGTCTCGCCGCGCGGCACGCCGGCTTCCTCCAACGCCTTGTCCAGCATCTTGCCCGCCGGGCCGATGAACGGCTTCTGCGCCTGCTCCTCCAGGTCGCCGGGCTGCTCGCCCACGAGCATCAGCCGCGCCTCGGCCGGCCCCTCGCCCGCCACCCCGGCGCCGCACCGCCACAGATCGCACCGGCGGCACGCCTCGACGCTGGAGCGGACCGCCTCCAGCGTGGCGGGCGGAGCCTCATGGTATGCCTCGTGCGCTGGAGCCATGGCGGCATTGCGAACCTGAAGCGCAGAACGCCGGTTCCGCGCGCGGCCATCTTGCGCCAAGCTCGGATCATGAGCGAGACGCAAAGCCCTAACGCCGGCCAGGTCGCCTATTGGAACGATCTCGGGGGCAAGACCTGGGCCGAACTCAACGAACTGCTGAACCGACAGATCGAGGCGATCGGGCTGCGTGGAATCGAGGTGCTGGCGCCCTCCGCCGGCGAGCGGATCCTGGACGTGGGCTGCGGCGGGGGACAGACCACCGTCGCGCTCGCCGCCCGCGTCGGCCCCGGCGGCGCGGTGACCGGGGCGGACATCTCGCGACCGATGCTCGAGCTAGCCCTTAGACGCGCCGAAGGCCTGCCAAACGTCCGTTTCCTCGAGGCCGACGCCCAGGTCCACGATTTCGGGCAGGGGCAGTTCGACGGCGTCTTCTCCCGCTTCGGCGTGATGTTCTTCGCCGACCCCACGGCCGCCTTCGCCAACTTGCGGCGCGCGCTGAAGCGGGGCGGACGCCTTGTATTCATCTGCTGGGCGCCGCTTTCCGAGAACCCCTGGATGTCGACGCCCGCGGCGGCCGCGGCCGCGGCTTCGGACACGCCGTCCGCGGGCCCCCCGCCCGATCCGACCGCGCCGGGCCCCTTCGCCTTCGCCGACTGCGACCGCGTGCGCGGCATCCTGGAAGGGGCGGGCTTCGACAACCTGCGCTTCGACAAGGTCACCGCCCCGATCGGCGGCAACGACCTGGAGGACTCGCTCACCGTGGCCCTGCGCGTCGGACCGCTGGGGGCGCGTCTGCGCGAGAACCCGCAGCTCGCGCCCAGGGTCAGGGCCGATGTGCGCGCCGCCCTGGAGCAGCGGCTCAAGGACGGCAAGGTCTGGATGGAAGGCGCGGTGTGGATCGTCAGCGCCCGCGCACCGTGAGCGAGCCGCGAACAGGCGTTTGAACCGGCTTCCAACCGCGACCGCGAGTCTGCTAACCAGGTTCGTTTTTGAAGCTTTTTTGACAAAGGGCGCAGCTTTCTCGCGCCCGCCGAGGTCCCATTTTGGACGCCAAGGTCGAATCCGCGACGCCTGACGAAGGCGACCTCGCCGCCCGGGAGGCGGCCTACGAGAAGTTCGTCTGGGACAACCTGAGGCGGAACTACCTCGGCCAATACCTGCACGGCATGCTGGGCATGACCGGGTTCCGGCTGGTCAACACGCCGACCTTCCTTCCGGCGTACCTGCACCAGGTCTCCCAGTCCAACGCGATCGTCGGCCTCGGCCTGGCGCTGCAGCAGGTCGGCGGGATCATCTCTCCGATCGTCGGTGCGACGAAGGTCGAGCACCGCACGCGGGTCATGCCGGCCGCTGTCTGGATGGGCTCCCTGGCCCGCCTCGCGGTGCTGGGCATGGCCCTCGCGGGATGGCTGCTGAAGGGGCAGACGCTGACGGGCGCTCTGCTCTTGATGATGCTGCTGTTCGGCCTGTTCATGGGCGCGCAGCGCGTCGTGTTCTCCCTGCTCATCGCCAAGGTGATCCCGATCAGCCGGCGGGGCCGGCTGCAGGCCTGGCGCAACACGACCGGCAGCGCCATCGCCGCTGTGCTCGCCTATTTCGCGGGCAAGTACTTCATCGGCCACAACATGTTCGGCAACGGCTACTCGACGAGCTTCACCGTCGCCTTCGTGCTGACCAGCATGGGCCTGTGGTGCATCCAGTTCCTGGTGCGGGAGCCCGAGCCGCCCACCACGCGCGCCCAGAGCGGATTTCGCGACCGGTTGCGCGAGCTGCCCAGGCTGATCGGCCAGGACCGCTCCTACGCCTTCTTCCTGATCGTCCAGATGACGGCCGTCTCGGCGCGGATCGCGACGCCGTTCTACATCCTCTACGTGGGCCAGAAGCTGCACCTGCACGGCGCCGTGGAGATGGGCGCGACGCTGGGCCTGCTCTCCACCGCATTCATGATGGGTGACATGCTCTCCAATCTCGTCTGGGGCTACATCGGCGACAAGACCGGCTTCCGCCTGGTGCTGCTCTTGTCGCTGATCACCTGGGTCGCGGCGACGGTGCTCCTGATGAAGGTCGACGCGAGTTTCCTGATCGCCGCCGCCTTCTTCGGCCTCGGCGCCGCCCAGGCGGGCTACAACATGGCGGCGCAGACGATGATCCTGGAGTTCGGCAGCCGGGACGACCTGCCGATGCGCATCGCGGTCTCCGCGACCGCCGAGAGCATCACCGCGACGCTCGGGCCGCTGGTGGGCGGCGCCCTCGCCGACCTGCTGGGCTACGACGTGGTGTTCGGGATCTCCCTGGGCTTCCTGGCTGTGGCGCTGATCGTCCTCCTGGGCCTGGTGAAGGAGCCGCGCACCGCCCGCCTCGCCACCGTCTGATCTCGCCATGATCGCGGAACGATGATACAGGCGCGGCCCATGGCCCGCTTCGCCAACCCGCCGTCCGGTTGCAACGCCACCCTCGCGGGGTGCGAGGCCGGCTGCGCGCGTATCGCCTGAGCCATTCCTCGAGCCCCGCCGGACCGGCCGGGGCTCTCGTCATCCGACACCAGATCGAAGACGCGTCTCGGCCCCCGGCCCTTTCCGGAGACTGACGCCATGAGCTTTGAAACCCCCCTGCCCCCCACGCCCATCCTGGAGACGGCGCGGCTGGTCCTGCGCCCTGTCGAGCTGAGGGACGCGCCGGCCATCCAGCGCGCCTTTCCCGACTGGGAGCTGGTCAAGCACCTGCACGCGGGCATTCCCTGGCCCTATCCGCAGGATGGGGCGATCACCAACATCCGCGACTGCCTGGCGCGGCGGGCGCGCGGCGAGAAGTTCTTCTGGGTGCTCACGCTGAAGGGCGGCGACGACGAGGC
>JAGWSE010000170.1 GCA_028869395.1 Alphaproteobacteria bacterium
CGCCCATGCAGATCGCCGCCAGCGTGCTCGACGCCATCGGGAACACCCCGCTCATCCGCCTGCGCCATGCCAGCGAGGCGACCGGCTGCGAGATCCTCGGCAAGGCCGAGTTCATGAACCCGGGCCAGTCCGTGAAGGACCGCGCCGCCCTGCACATCGTCCGCGACGCCGAGGCGCGCGGCCTGCTCAGGCCCGGCGGCCGCATCGTCGAGGGCACCGCCGGCAATACCGGCATCGGCCTGGCCATGGTGGGCCGGGCGCTGGGCTACGCCTGCACCATCGTCATCCCGCGCACCCAGAGCCAGGAGAAGAAGGACGCCATCCGCCTCTATGGCGCGGAACTGGTGGAGGTGGACGCCGTACCCTATCGGGACGAGAACAATTACGTGAAGCTTTCCGGGCGTCTGGCGCAGAAACTTGATGCGACGGAGCCGAACGGCGCGATCTGGGCCAACCAGTTCGACAATGTCGCCAACCGCGAGGCGCACGCCCTGGGCACCGGACCCGAGATCTGGGCCCAGACCGGGGGCAGGGTCGACGGTTTCATTTCCGCCGTGGGCTCCGGCGGCACGCTCGCCGGCGTCGCGCAGGCGCTGCGCGAGCGCAACCCGGACGTCCAGATCGGCCTCGCCGACCCGTTCGGCGCGGCGCTCTACGCCTACTACGCCGATGGCGAGCTGAAGTCGGAGGGCAGCTCGATCAGCGAGGGCATCGGCCAGGGCCGGATCACCGAGAACCTGGTCGGCCTCAAGATCGACCGCCCCTACCGGATCTCCGACGAGGAGATGCTGCTCGCCCTCTACGACCTCGTTGAGCAGGAGGGCCTCGTGATGGGCGGCTCGACCGGCGTGAACGTCGCCGGCGCGATCAAGATGGCCCGCGACATGGGCCCCGGCCACACCATCGTGACGGTGCTCGCCGACAACGGCCAGCGGTACCTCTCGAAGCTCTACAACCCCGTCTTCCTCACTGAACGCGGCCTGCCCGCCCCGCCCTGGATGCCCCGATGACCGACCCCCTCGTCTCCACCGGCTGGCTCGCCGCGCGGCTGGGCGATCGCGCCGTGCAGGTGGTGGATGCGACCTGGTACATGCCGGCCGAGAACCGCTCCGGCCGCGCCGAGCACGAACAGGCGCATATCCCCGGCGCCGTGTTCTTCGGGATTGACGAGATCGCCGACGCCACGACCGACCTGCCCCACATGCTGCCCACGCCGGAGGCCTTCGCCGAGGCCGCCGGCGCCCTGGGTCTGCGGCGCGAGGCGAGCGTCGTGATCTACGACGCCCAGGGCATCTTCTCGGCGCCGCGCGTCTGGTGGACGCTCAGGACCATGGGCTTTCACGACGTGCGCGTCCTGGACGGAGGCCTGAAGGCCTGGCGGGCCGAGGGCCGGCCGCTGGAAGGCGGACCCGTCTCGGCTGACCTCGCCGCCGTGGAGCCGGCCTTCGCCCCCGCCCTGGTCTGCGACCTCGAGGCGGTCCGCAGGATCGTGGCGGACGGTGGGGCCCAGATCGTCGACGCCCGCTCGGGCGCGCGCTTCCGGGGCGAGGCGCCGGAGCCGCGCGCCGGGCTGCGGACGGGCCACATGCCGGGCGCCTGCAATGTGCCGTTCGGCGACCTCCTCAGCCCCGACGGCACGATGAAATCCGCGGCCGAACTCCGGCGCGTCTTCGAAGGCGCGGGCGTCGACCTCGCCCAGCCGATCGTCACCACCTGCGGCTCCGGCGTCAGCGCCTCGCTGCTCGCCCTGGCGCTCGCCCGCCTCGGGCGCGAGGACGTGGCCGTCTACGACGGCTCCTGGACCGAGTGGGGCGGCCGGCCCGACACCCCCATCGCCACCGGCGCCTGACCCATCCCCATCCGCCGCGCCGGCGCCGGCCGCCTTCAGCGGTCCTCCCGGTCGGCGAGTTCGATCCAGGTGGGCGCGTGGTCGCTCGGCTTCTCTTGGCCCCTCGCCTGGCGGTCGACCCCGGCGGCGCGCAGCCGAGGGGCGAGGTCGGGGCTCAGCAGCAGGTGATCGATCCGCAGCCCCGCGTCTCGGCCGAACGCGTTCCGGAAGTAGTCCCAGAAGGTGTAGATCCGCTCGCCGGGATGCAGCGCGCGGAGCGCGTCTGTCCATCCCTGCGCCAGAAGCTCCGCATAGGCCTCGCGAACCTCCGGTCGGAAGAGCGCGTCATCACGCCACCGATCGGGCGCGTACACGTCGAGATCCGTTGGCATGACGTTGAAGTCGCCGGCCAACACGGTCGGCGCGCCTGCGTCCAGCAGCTTGGCGGCGTGTCGATTCAGCCGTTGGAACCAGGATAGCTTGTAGTCGAACTTCGGCCCCGGCGCGGGATTGCCGTTCGGCAGGTACAGGCACCCCACAACCAGCCCCTTCACCGAAGCCTCGATATACCGGCTGTGCAGGTCTTCCGGATCGCCCGGCAGCGCGCGCCGCCGCTCGACCGGCGTCTCACCCCGGCCAAGGATCGCCACCCCATTCCAGCTCTTCTGGCCATGCCAGACGGCCCCGTAGCCAAGCTC
>JAGWSE010000171.1 GCA_028869395.1 Alphaproteobacteria bacterium
AGATTGCTGTAGCCGTCTGCCGCGCGGGCCATCGCCTCCGCGGCTGCGCGAGGCAAGGGCGCCCGACCCAGATTGGTGTGCAGAACCACGCCGGTGGCGTTGATGACCCGACGAAGGACCGGACGTCCGCTCGCTTCCAGCCGACGCGCCGCTGCGTCTGCGAGCGCTGGCGCCTGCGGCGGATCCTCCGCCGCGGTCAGCACACGTTCGCGCGCATCGGAGAGGGCGGCGCGGATCGCCTCAACGACCTGCTCACGCGGGAAGCGGCGGGATAGCCGCTCGCCCTCGGCCGTCTCCAGCACGCGCTGGACCTGAGGCAGGCGCCGGAGAGCCGCTGATGGCGGGATCGACGATACCTCCTCACCAGCCGGATCGCGTTCCGAACCAGCCTTCGTGGGGGGATCGTAGGACAGGGTCATGGAACTGCGGCTTCGGCCGGGCCATGGCGGCGGTCGGTCACGGTGGTCGAGCGTCCCCTGGTTGCGGCCCTATGGACCTCAAGGCTTGGCGGTGCGTTCGGGTTCCTTGCGGATGCCTTTGTCGCAACACCCTCCTGAAGCCTCGCGCTTCGCGCCGCTCGGCGCCGTCGTGCTGACGGGCGGCCGATCCAGCCGTATGGGATCAGACAAGGCCGCTCTGCTCTGGGACGGCAGGCGGGCTGTCGACCGGGTGGTGGACCTTGCGCGGGCGGTCGGCGCCGGGGTGGTCGTGACGGCCGGATTCCAGAGTTACGGTTATCCTTTCGCCTGCGACGCGCAGGCCTTTGGCGGCCCTGTGGGCGGCGTACTCGCCGGTTTGCAGGTGCTGGCCGCGAGCGGTTGCGCTCGCATCCTCGTCCTGGCCGTCGACGCCCCGACCATACTCGCCGCTGATCTCCTCCCGCTGCTCGCCTTCCCGGCCACTGCGGCGGCTTATGAAGGCCTGCCGGCGCCGCTCGTGATGGCGGCCGTCGCGCCGGAAGGGGCGCAGGCGGATTGGCCGCTGTTCAGGCTCGCCGACGCCGTCGGCGCGCAGCGCCTCGCCTGCTCCGAGCCGGCCCGCGCGCGCCTGCGCGGCGCAAACAGTCCGGCGGAGCGGGACTCGTTGCTCGCCGGATTCACGGCCACGAAGATGGAAACGGAATCGCCTCGCGGCTGAGGCGCCTCCCCAAGCCCTAGCAGGCTTGGGGAGACATGGTGCCGCCGGGCAGGATTGAACTGCCGACCTCAGCCTTACCAAGGATGCGCTCTACCACTGAGCTACGGCGGCAAAAGGCGAGGGGGCGGGCTATAGCCAACGCGCGCGCCGCCGTGAAGCCCCAAAACCGCGTCGGACGCCTTGACGCTTCGGACGCCTCGCCGCACCCAGGGACCATGTCGAAAGACGAGCCGCCTCCGAAATCGAAGCCGTCGGACCGCGACGCCAAGCTCGCCCAGGCGCTCAGGGCCAACCTGCGGCGCCGCAAGGCTGCGCCAGCGGCAAAGCCTTCGGCGGCTGCGCCTCCCAAGGGGCCTCCCCGCGACTGAGTCGCCCTTTCCGCAGGGGCGTGCGCACGCTAGATAACGAACCTGGGCTGGTTTCCGCGACCTCTCAAGACGGCGCGGTGTTTCGAAGGATTGGGATTGGACCGCATCGCCATCACCGGCGGCGCGCGGCTGCAGGGAGAGATCCCGATCAGCGGCGCCAAGAACTCGGCCATCAAGCTGATGGCGGCGAGCCTCCTGACGGAAGAGCCGCTGCGGCTGACCAACATGCCCCGCCTCGCCGACACCCGGTTCTTGGGCAAGCTCCTGCAACGGCTGGGAACGGAAGTCGTCGAATCGGACGGCGAGGACGGACCGGAGACCCTGCTTCGGACGCGCGAGATCGTCAGCGCGATCGCTCCTTATGATCTGGTCCGCCAGATGCGGGCCTCGTTCAACGTGCTTGGTCCGCTCATCGCACGCACCGGACAGGCGAAGGTCTCCCTGCCGGGCGGCTGCACCATTGGCGCGCGCCCCGTCGATCTGCACCTGCAGGCGCTGGAGGCCCTGGGAGCGAGGATCGATCTCCACGAGGGCTACGTCTACGCCCAGGCGCCGCGAGGTCTTCAGGGCGCGCGGATCGAATTTCCGTTCAATTCCGTGGGCGCGACCGAGCACGCCATGCTGGCCGCCGTCCTCGCGCAGGGCGAGACCGAGATCGCCAACGCCGCTCGCGAGCCGGAGATGGTTGACCTGGCCGACTGCCTCAACGAGATGGGCGCCAAGATCACCGGCGCCGGCACATCGACCATCCACATCCGAGGCGTGGCCCGGCTGCACGGGGCGACTCACGCCGTCATGCCCGACCGGATCGAGACCGGCACCTACGCCGTGGCCGCCGCGATGGCGGGCGGCGAGGTTCGCCTGACGCGCACCCGTGTCGACTTCATCCAGGCGCTCGTCGACAAGATGGCCGAGGCCGGCGTCGAGGTGACCCCGCACAACGACGGCCTGACGATCCGGCGCGATGGCGCGAAGCTTCAGGCGGTGGAGATCGACACTGCGCCCTATCCCGGCTTCGCGACCGACCTGCAGGCTCAGTTCATGGCTCTGATGACGCTGGCGGACGGCGAGAGCGTCATCCGCGAGACGATCTTCGAGAACCGCTTCATGCACGCACCTGAGCTGAAGCGTCTGGGCGCCGACATCATGGTCTCCGGCGGCGAGGCCCGCGTGCGCGGCGTCGAAACCCTCGAGGGCGCACAGGTCATGGCGACGGACCTCCGCGCCTCCGTCAGCCTGGTGATCGCCGGCCTCGCCGCCCGGGGCGAAACCATGGTCAACCGCGTTTACCACCTGGATCGCGGGTTCGAGCGCCTCGAGGAGAAGCTCAGCGCCTGCGGCGCCCAGATCCGGCGGATCTCGGGCGAAGGCGAAACTGAGGACGAGTAACCTCGCATGGCGGAATTGAAGCCTCTCAGGTTGCTGGCGCAGGACGCCGAGGATCTCGAAGTCATCTCGGCCGCCATGCAGGACGCGGTCCTGAAGGTGGGCGACATGACCTTCGAGCCGAAGGCGCGGCGCCTCACGGTCGCCTTCAACCGCTACCGGTGGGAAAGCGGGGGTGGCGCGCGCGTGCGGGCCGGCCTGCAGCTCGGCGGCGTCATGAAGGTGGAGACCCGCAAGATCCGTCGCGGCGCGCCGGAGGCGGTGCTCGAGCTTCTCGCGATGACCTTCACCGCGGGAGAGGCTCCGGGGGGCGTTGTGACCCTGAGCTTCGCCGGCGGCGGCGACCTGCGCGCCACTGTCGAGTGCGTCGAGGCGGTTCTCGCTGATGTCTCGGAGCCCTGGCCCACCCGCCGTACGCCAGAGCACGAAGTCTAGGCGCGAGATGGCGCTCGCACGCCTGCGCGGCTAAAGAGGCGCCGCCATGCGCCGCTTCCGCATCACGGACCCCGGCTTCGAAGCCGCCTTCGCCGCATTCGTCGAGGAGCGCCGCGACACGCCCGAGGAGGTCGACGCCATCGTCCGCGACGTCCTCGGCGCTGTCCGCGCGGAGGGTCTGCCGGCGCTCCTGCGGCTGGCGCGCGAGTTCGACCACGTGGAGCTCGACGAGAGCACGATCCAGGTGACGGCCAACGAGATCGAGGCCGGAGCCGCCGAATGCCCTGCCGAGGTGCGGGAGGCGATCGCCTTCGCGGCCGCCCGCATCCGCGCCTACCATGAGCGCCAGAGACCGGCCGACCAGCGTTTCACCGACGCCGCAGGCGTCGAGCTCGGCTGGCGCTGGACGCCGCTGGACAGCGTCGGCGTCTATGTGCCCGGCGGTCGCGCCGCCTATCCCTCCACCGTTCTGATGAACGCCGTGCCGGCGGTGGTGGCGGGCGTCTCGCGCATCGCCATGGTGACTCCGCCCGGCCGCTTGCAGCCGGCCGTGCTGGCCGCCGCCAAGGAGGCGGGCGTTTCCGAGATCTGGCGCGTCGGCGGGGCGCAGGCGGTGGGCGCGCTCGCCTATGGCGCGGGGCCGATCCGCCCGGTGGACAAGATCGTCGGGCCCGGCAACGCCTTTGTCACGGCCGCCAAGCGCCGCGTCTACGGCGTCGTGGGCATCGACGCGCTCGCGGGGCCATCCGAGATCGTGGTGGTGGCCGACGGCGCCAACCGCGCGGAGTGGATCGCCGCGGATTTGCTGTCGCAGGCCGAACACGACCCGGCGGCTCAGTCGATCCTGATCACCGACGATGAAGCGTTCGCCAGGTCGGTCGAAGCCGCGGTCGAGGCGCAGCTCACCGCGCTCGCGACGGGCGAGGCCGCGCGGGCTTCGTGGCGCGACCACGGCGCGGTGGTGATCGCACCTCTCGACGAGGCGCCCCGTCTCGTGGACCGCATCGCGCCCGAGCATGTGGAGTTCGCCGTCGCCGACCCCGAACCGTTGGCGGCGCGCGTGCGTCACGCCGGCGCCATGTTCCTGGGCCGCTACGCCCCGGAGGCGATCGGGGACTACGTGGCGGGGTCCAACCACGTCCTGCCCACCAGCCGCGCGGCGCGGTTCTCCTCCGGCCTTTCGCTCCACGACTTCCTGAAGCGCACCTCGATCGTGAAGTGCGACGAGGCCGCTTTCGCGGCCATCGCACCCTCGACCGTGGCGCTGGCCGACGCCGAGGGCCTGCCGGCGCACGCCCGCTCCGCCGCTATCCGGCTGGGTCAGACACGCTAGGGCGCGGCCCGGGATGACGCGGATGGGCGGAATGCCCTAAAGCTCCGTCAGACTCCCACGCCCGGATCCGATGGCCGAGGACCGCAAGACGCACCGCCTGGAAAAGGTCGAGCTCGACGAGGAGTCGCTCGCCGCGGTGTCGCGCGACCAGGAGCAGGAACGGCAGATCGCGATCTTCGACCTGCTGGAGGAGAACTTCTTCAGGCCAGAGGGCGCGAGCGGCGGACCCTACCAGCTCAAGATGGGCCTGCTAGACAACCGATTGCTGCTGGACGTCACGGGCCCCGACTACCAGCGCCGCCACATCCTCTCGCTCTCGCCGTTCCGCAGCCTGATCAAAGACTACTTCATGATCTGCGAGAGCTATTACCAGGCGATCCGCAACTCCACGCCGGCCCAGATCGAGGCTTTGGACATGGGCCGCCGGGGCCTGCACAACGAAGCCTCCGAGCTGCTGCGCACGCGGCTGGCCGGCAAGATCGAGACCGACGAGGACACCGCCCGGCGGCTCTTCACCCTCATCTGCGCCCTGCATTGGCGGGGCTAGGCCGGATGTCTGCCGATTCCGCGTCCGCCCGTCCGGGCGCCGTCCTCTTCGCCTGCAATTTCAACCGCACCCGCTCGCCCATGGCGGAGGCGCTTCTCAAGCAGCTGGTCGGGGACCGCATCTTCGTCGACAGCTGCGGGCTGAAGCGCCTGGCGCAGGACGAGGGCGAGGTGACGGCCGTCGATCCCTTCGTGGAGGCCGTGATGGCCGAGATCGGCTGCGACCTGTCCGGTCATAGACCCAAGACGTTCGACGAACTCGACGACGAGTCGTTCGACGTCGTCGTCTCGCTCACCCCTGAGTCGCAGCATCGCGCCGTGGAGCTGGCGCGCGGACGGGCCGCCCAGATCGAATACTGGCCGACGTTCGACCCGACACTTGCCGAAGGCTCGCGGGAGTCGCGCCTAAACGTCTACCGGCAGGTGCGCGACGGCCTCGCCGCCCGGATCGCCAGCCGCTTCGGCGGGTGAGGGCACGGCAAATCGACTGCTCGGCCACGCTTGGGCTACAATCAGACCTGTTCACGGCTCGCGGCCTGACGTAAAGGCGCGAGCCGTTGCTATATGCGCGCGTGGGAGCCTGCATGGCGAAAGAAGAATTGTTGGAGTTCCCCGGAACGGTCACGGAAGTCCTTCCGAACGCCACCTTCCGCGTGAAGCTGGAAAACGAGCACGAGATTATCGCCCACACCGCGGGCAAGATGCGCAAGAACCGCATCCGCGTTTCGGCCGGCGACAAGGTCCTGGTGGAAATGACGCCCTACGACCTGACCAAGGGCCGCATCACCTTCCGCGTCCGCTAGGGGCGCCTGACGGTCTTGCCACAATCGCCCCAGCGCCTGGTGCTGGCGTCCGCAAGTCCGAGACGTCTTTCCCTGCTGCGCCAGATCGGGCTCGAGCCCGACCATGTCGAGCCTTGCGACCTCGACGAGACGCCAAGACCCAAAGAACAGCCGCGCGAACTCGCGATCCGCCTGGCGCGGGCGAAGGCCGCCCTGGCCGGAGCATCCCACCCGGGATGCTTCGTCCTGGGCGCCGACACGGTCGTGGCGGTCGGCCGTCGGATCCTGCCGAAGGCGGAGACCGAAGCCGAGGGGCGCGCCTGTCTCGAGCTCCTGTCGGGCCGCGCCCATCGGGTGCTTACCTGCGTCTGCGTCGTCGCGCCCGACGGCCGTGACGCCTGGCGGCTGGTCGAGAGCCGTGTGCGCATGAAGCGGCTGGAGCAGCCCGACATCGCCGCCTATCTCGCCTCCGGCGAGGGGCTGGGAAAGGCCGGTGGGTACGCGATCCAGGGGCGCGCGGGCGCGTTCGTGACGGAGCTTCAAGGTTCTTATCCAGCCGTCGTCGGTCTGCCGCTATACGAGACCGTGAACCTGTTGAAGGGCCGGGGCTTTCGCCTGCCATGACCCGCCGGACGCTCTTCCTCGACCGCAGCCCCGGAGAGACGAGGGGCGTGGTGATGCTCGACGGTCTGCCCGAGCGCCTGATCCTGCGCCGCGAGGGAGACGACCCGAAGCTGTGGCAGGGCGCGCGGCTTGCGGCGCGGGTCGCCAGCCTCGAGCCGGCGATGGGCGCCGCCTTCCTCGACCTCGGCGGCGCCCGGGCGCTGCTGCCGTTCAAGCCCGACGCGCGGCCGAGCGTGGGCGCCTTCCTGGAGATCGAAATCCGTAACGAGCCTCGTCGCGGCAAGCTCGCCGTGGCTCGGGTGCTGGGCGCCGCGGAGGGCCCGCCCCGGCTGCTGGCCGAGGCGCCTGATGTCGAGGCCCAACTCCTGGGCTTCGCACGTGACGCCGAGATCGTGACCGGCCCTGCCGCCCGCCGCGCGGCCGATGAGGCCGAGGCGGAGGTCCTGGAGGCCGTGCATCCGCTTCCCGGCGGCGGCTCCCTCGCGATCGAGCCCACGCGGGCGCTGGTCGCCGTCGACGTGGACCTCGGGGAGCGCAAGGGCGGCGATTCAAAGCGCGCGGCCCGGCAGGCGAATCTGGCCGCGATCACTGCCGCGGCGAGACTGCTGCGGCTGAAGGGCCTTGGCGGCATCGTCGTGCTCGACCTGGTCGGCCGCGGCCACGACGGGACTGCGCTGCTCGCCGCGGCGCGCGCCGCCTTCGGTGCGGACAACCCCGGCGTGGCCATTGGCCCCGTCGGACGGTTCGGGACGATGGAGATTTCCATCCCGCGCCGGTCGCGCCCTGTCGCGGAGATCCTGCTCGACGAAACGGGCCGGTTCGCCGCGCCCAGCCTGGCGCACCGCCTCCTGCGTCGCATGGCGGCGGAGGCCGAGGCGCAGCGCGGCGCGCGAATCGTCGGCCGGTGCGCCCCCGACGTGGCCGAGGCGGCGGCGCCCTTCATCGAGCGCCTTGCCGGGGCCTTCGGAGCGCGCTTCAGGATCGTCCCCGATCCCTCGTGTCCGCGCGATCGCGTGGAGGCTGTCCGCGAATGAGCCGGCCGAAGTGTCCCGTCTGCGGCAAACCGCCCGAGCCGGCCTATCGACCGTTCTGCTCCAAGCGGTGCGCCGACGTGGACCTTCAGCGGTGGTTGAGCGGCGCCTACGCCATCCCCGCCGTGAACGACGAAACAGCGCCGCCGGACGCTTCCGACGACGAGTGATGCGCGCTTGCTGGACTTCGGCAGGCGGCTCTTCTATAGACGCGGCCTCCCGCGACGGCGGCCTTCGCCTGGGTAGCTCAGTTGGTAGAGCAGCGGATTGAAAATCCGCGTGTCGGTGGTTCGAATCCGCCCCCAGGCACCATCCCTTTCCCGCCTTTTCGACGGCACTGATCAATTCGGGCGCGATCTCCTTCCGAACGACTATTGCTGCTTCAAAGAACCTCTGCGCCCGTTCGCCTCATCGCCAAGTCTGATTGCCGTGGTCTAGCTGTCGCTCGCTCGGTTCGCGCGGCTTGTCGCGCGGCGACGGCGCGGCGAGCGGGCCGCGAGGGGTCGCCGTGCGCGACCCCTCACCCTACGTCCCCCGACATATTTATGCCTGCAACCCGCAGCCAGGATTCTCCTGTCGGCACGATTGTTCTCGCCCTGGGGGCGGACCGTCGTTTTTGCGCGGGGGCGCCAAAATCGCGGTTCCGCGAAATTGCTGCAATGCAGCAAGACAAATGCC
>JAGWSE010000172.1 GCA_028869395.1 Alphaproteobacteria bacterium
CCGCCGCCGATTTTCCTGGTCTTCGCCGGCGGCGCTACTCGCCGCCGCCGATTTTCCTGGTCTTCGCCGGCGGCGCTGGTCGCCGCCGCCGATTTTTCTGGTCTTCGCCGGCGGCGCTGGTCGCCGCCGCCGATTTTTTCTGGTCTTCGCCGGCGGCGCTACTCGCCGCCGGCGGGGGGCGGCCCGACGTGCGGCTTGAACCCGTAGCGGGCGAAGATCGCCAGCGCCTTGGGCGAACGGATGAATTCCAGCCACAGCCGCGCGGCGTCCGCGTGCGCCGCGCCCTTCACCGCCGCCCCGGCATAGATCGCCGTGGCGTTCTGCGCGGCCGGGATGGCCACGTGGCCGATCGGGTTGCCGACCTCCTCCTGGAACAGCGCCTCCGAGGTCCAGGTGACCCCTGCCTGCGCCTTGCCCTGCATCAGGAAAAGCGGCGTCTGGCGGTGGTGGACCTGGGTGAGCACGGTCGATCCGTCCTTTACCTTCTCCTCGTAGACGCGCCGCACCAGCTGCGGCCCGCCCGCCTTGCCCAGCGCCGCCTGGATTTGCCGCGCCACCCCCTCGAACTTCGGGTTGGGCATGGCCAGCCGCAGATCCGACCGTCCCAGGTCGGCCAGCGACTTGATCCCCGCCGGATTGCCGGCCGGCACCATGATGGTCAGGTCGTTGGTCACGTAGGGGGTCGCCGGCCCCTCCAGCATCCCCTCGGCGATCAGGTCGTTCACCTTCCGCAGTCCCGCAAGATAGGCGTCGGGACTCACCTTCCAGGTCATGTTCCCGCAGGTGATGCGCCCGCCCGCCTTCATCTGCGCTTCCAGGATGCCCGGCGGCAGGGTCTCCCAGTAGAGCCGCCCTTTGAACTGCGGGTGCTCGGCCTCGAACGCCGCCACCAGCGGGGCCATGGCGAAGAAGTAGTTGCCGCCCACGAACAGCACGAGCTTTGGATCGGTGAGGTCGCCGTGGAAGTCCGCCAGGGTGTCGACCTCCGGCACGGTGAACTGCAGCCCCCGGTCGACGGCATCGTTGTTCCGCCCCTCCTGCCACGGCGGGAAGACCTGCGGCGCGCCGGGGGCGGGGGCCGCGTGCGCGACGGCCGCCGCCAGCGCCAGCGCCAGAGCTCCGGCGAACCGGACGATTGGAACCCTCATGCAACCTCTCCCTTGGCCCTTCGGTCGCGCCGACCGGCGCGCTGACGAAGGAAGCCTCAAATCGCACCTCTGCGCCACGTTACGCGCGGTCCGGCCAGAGGCGGGGTGAAGTTTCTTGGCTCGCCGTGCGCCTTCAAGGCTCCGCAAGCGCCGGCTCCGCACCTGCCCAAGCCGCCACAGGCAGGCCCCGCGGGACTCGGCCCACCCGCGCGAAGGGGGGGATTCTCGCCGACCTCGGAAGCGAAGCCCGGGCGCAATCACGGCGCCCGGAGGTCCCCGCCTGCGCGGGGACGAGCGGGAATCCTACTGCGCCGCCGCCTTCGCGGCGTTGGCCTCCTCGCCGAACACGCGGGCGAACACCCGGTCCACGTTCTTGAAGTGGTAGGCGTTGTCGAACAGCTCGCCCAGTTCGGTTTCCGACAGGGTGACCTCCGGATCGGCCTTCAGGAAGTCGATGAACCGGCCCTCGCCGCGCCACACCTTCATGGCGTTGCGCTGCACGGCCGCATAGGCCGTCTCGCGGCTGACGCCCTTCTGGGTGAGCGCCAGCAGCACCCGCTGCGAGTGGACCAGGCCGCCCAGCCGCTCGAGGTTCTTCGCCATGTTCTCCGGATAGATCACCAGCCGCTCGATGACGGCCGCCAGCCTGCGCAACGCAAAGTCCAGGTGCACGGTGGTGTCCGGGGCGATGCCGCGCTCGACGGAGGAGTGGCTGATGTCGCGCTCATGCCACAGCGCCACGTCCTCCAGCGCCGGCACGACCGCCGAGCGGACCAGGCGGGCGAGCCCGGTCAGGTTCTCCGTCAGGATCGGGTTCCTCTTGTGCGGCATCGCCGAGGAGCCCTTCTGGCCGGGATCGAACGGCTCTTCGGCCTCCAGCACCTCGGTGCGCTGCAGGTGGCGGATCTCCACCGCCAGCCGTTCGATCGAGGAGGCCACCACCGCCAGCGCCGCGAAGTAGGCGGCGTGCCGGTCGCGAGGGATCACCTGGGTCGAGACGGGCTCGACGGCCAGCCCCATCTTGTCGGCGACATAGGCTTCCACCTCGGGCGCCACGTTGGCGAAGGTGCCGAC
>JAGWSE010000173.1 GCA_028869395.1 Alphaproteobacteria bacterium
CAAAGGCAGCCGCGCCGAGACGTATTCGGGGAAGCGGGTGTGGTAGCTGGTGGTGAACGGCAGCTTCCACTCCACGCAGATGCGCCGGGCGGCGAGCCCGATCGGACCTTCGGTGGCGATGTGAATCGCTTCCGGCTCGAAGGCCTTGAACCGCTCCTGCACAGGCTCGTAGGCGCCGATGGCGACCTTGATCTCGGGGTAGGTCGGCAGCGGGAAGGTCTTGAAGTAATCCGGGCTGATCACCTCGACCGCGTGGCCCATGGCCTTGAGCTCTGAAACCACGCGGGTGAGGGTGCGCACCACACCGTTCACCTGCGGCTCCCAGGCGTCGGTCGCCAGCAGGATGCGCATGGGGCGTCGGGCGTCACGCGGAGCGGTGATGGCCTCGCGGATGCGCGGCAGGGCGGCGGCGCCCTTGGGCCGCTCGGGCTGGGCCACCGCCTGGTTCTGCAGCCACGCCCAAAAGGCGCCGAGCAGGGCTTCCTTGGTCGGGAAATACCGGTAGACGGTCCGTTCGCCGACGCCGGCGCCCTTGGCGATGTCGGCGAAGGACAGGTCCTCCAGCGGTCCGCTCTCCAGCTGACGGCCGACCGATCGGAGAATCTGCTCGCGGGTCTCCTCCCGCTGGCGGTCGCGCAGGTTCGGAGATGGCGATTTCATGACAGCCCCACTGCCAGATTTCATGGCGGGCCAACTGTCAGGTTTCGCCGGTTCGTGTCAATCGATCGTGGTTCGCCAGTCCGGCCGGCGGAACGCCGGTCTGTCGAATCGCTCGCCGCCGTGGCGCCGCCGCCGTCGTTGCAGCCCAGGGATGCCGCTCAGGCGACCTCGCGCGCCCGGCCCCCTTGCGGTTCTCGTCTGGGACCCCTTGTTGCTGCTAGCAAGGCCGTCGGCCGGCCGTTCCCGCCGCTCATGAAAGGTCCCATGGACGCCCGAACCTACCTGGCCAAGGCCACCCCGAAATCGCAGAGGACCCGCGCGCGCATCCTGGAAGCCGCCATGCGGCTGTTCGCGGAGGTCGGCTACCATGCCGCCACCAACGCACTGATCGCCGACGCGGCCAAGCTGACCCGCGGGGCCATGCTCTATCACTTCGCCACGCGCGAGGAGCTGGTGGTGGCCGCGGTGGGCTACATCGAGCTGGAACGGGCGAAGCTGTTCGAGCAGGCCGCCGCGCAACCGCCTGCGCCGGGCGTGGACGCCGCAGAGCATGCGATCGACGCCTACTGGGGCCTGCTGCACGAGGCGCCCTTCGTCGCCTTCGCCGAGTTGGAGGCCGCCGCACGGACGGACGAGATGCTCAGGGCGGCGCTCGCCGAGGCCCAGAGCGCCTTCGACCGCGCACAGGTGGGCGCCCGCTTCGGGGCGATCATCCAGGCCGGCGCCGACCCTCGCTTCCAGACTAGCCGCGATCTCGGCCGCTTCGTGCTGGAAGGGCTGGCGAAGGGGTCCATGACCTACGACGAACTGGCGCGGCGCGAGCGCCTGATCGCGGTGGTCAAGCGCGCGGTGCGGATACTCAACCGCAAGGGCGACGCCCAGGAGCTATGGAGCGAATAGCGCACAATGCGCGGGGTCACTTCCCCGCCAGCACGTCCTTCGGATCGGCCTCGTTGATCAGCGCTTCGCCCTTCAGGTAGCGGCCGAGGTTCTCCATGAAAAGCGCATCGTTGCGCGCCGCCTGGCCGTCGCTGATGCCCGAGGCATGAGCGGTGAGCGTCACGCGCGGGTGATCCCAGAAGGGGCTCGCCTGCGGCAGGGGCTCGGTCTCGAAGACGTCCAGCACCGCGTGCTCGGGAACGCCCCTGTCGAGCGCGGCGAGCAGGGCCGGCTCGTCGACGAGCCCGCCGCGGCCCACGTTCACGAAGACCGATCCCGGCTTCATCGCGGCAAGGAACCCCGCATCGACCCTGTGATGGGTTTCGGGAGTCAGCGGGACCGACAGCACCACCACGTCGGCGTCGGGCAGACGCTCGTTCATGCGCTCGGGCGCGACGATCGCCTCGGCCGCCGGATGTGGCGCGGGGTTGCGGCGCACGCCGGTCACGCGGGCCCCGAAGGCGCGTGCGCGTTCGGCGACGCCCTGGCCGATCGCCCCGAAGCCGACGATCAGCCAGCGGGTCCCGGCGAGGTCCCGAAAGCGGAGCCTGCGCCATTCGTGCGCCGCCTGGCCGGCGCGCCGCTCCGGCCCGCGCTGGAGATGGTCGAGCACGCCCCAGAGGACGTAGTCGGCCATGCCGACCGCCTGGCCGTGGCTGGTGGTCAGCCGGACGCCGCGCGCGACGAGCTGCCCGAAGATCGGGTGGTCGAAGCCCGCCGCCCCGCTCTGCAGCCACTTGAGGCCGGGCGATTTCAGCATCGCGAGCGAATAGGCGCGCGCGGCCGGGCCGAAGAAGGTCTCGTTGTTGGCCCAGGCCGCCTCGGCGCGGGCGTCCTCCAGCGTCGTGGGCGCGCCGCCGAGGCGGAGGCTTCCGTCGTCCCCCATCAGGATCGGTTCGACGCGGCCGCCGAGCCGCGAGATGGCCGCCTCGAGCCGCCGGAACGAAGGTTCGTAGATCAGAAGCCGCATGGTCCGTCCCCGGCGCAGGCTTTACGCCGGAGACGGACGCACGGCTAGCCTATCGGCCGCC
>JAGWSE010000174.1 GCA_028869395.1 Alphaproteobacteria bacterium
CGGTCCCAGACCTCCCGCTGGATGGGTTCGTCGCGGTCGACGATCTCCTTCATCCGCGCTTCGATCTTGGACAGGTCGTCCAGGCTGAACGGCTCGGCGCGGGCGAAGTCGTAGTAGAAGCCGTCCTCGATCGCCGGACCGATCGTGACCTGCGTGCCGGGGAACAGCTCCTGTACGGCCTCGGCCATGATGTGGCTGACGTCGTGGCGGATGGTCTCCAGCGCTTCGGGGCTCTCGCGCGTCAGGATCTCGAACCGGCCGCCGCGACTGAGCGGGCGGTCGAGGTCGAGGAGTTCGCCGTCGAGCTTCACGAGGACCGCCTTCTTCTCGAGCGATTTCGAAATGGAGGCGGCGATGTCGCGGCCCGTGGCGCCGTCGTCGAACTGGCGCTTGGAGCCGTCGGGGAAAATCAGGTCGATCATGTCTCACATGTCCACGTTCGCGCCGGGGGATCACCCTTGTGGCGCGGGGGCGGGACCGGGTCGTAGCCCGAACCGCCCCAGGGATGGCAACGGCACAGCCTGCGGGCGGCGAGGGAACTCCCGCGCCACGGGCCGTGGCTGATCAGGGCTTCGGCGGCGTATTCCGAGCAGGTCGGAAGGAACCGGCATTGCCGCCCGATCAGCGGCGAAAGCGTCAGCTTGTAGGCGCGAAGCACGCCTCTGACGCAGCTCTCGTAGGAAATCATGCCGGCCGCGGAGATGAGGTTCATCCCAGCGCTTACGCCGGGCCTACGAGGGGATCAAGCCGCGCCGGCGGGGCTAGTTCGTGCGCCCCCCCGGTTTTCCAGGGCCTTGCGGACAGCCTCGCACACCGCCTCGAACGCGAGCAGCGTGGAGGCGTGGCGGGCCGGGTAGTCCTTCACGGGCGCAAGCATCGCCAGATCCGCAAATCGTCCCTCGGGCGGGGAGCCGCCTTCTTTCAACATAGCACGAAACTGATCGCGCGCGCTTTCCAGTTCCTGAACGGAGGCGCCGAGGACATTCGCGCCCAGCACGGAGGCCGAGGCCTGACCCAGCGCACAGGCCTTCACGTCCTGGGCGAAGTCTGCGACGCGATCGCCGTCGACCTTCACGTCCACCGTCACCCGGCTGCCGCACAGCTTGGAGATCTTCTCGGCGGAGGCGTCCGGCTCCGCCAGGCGACCCAGCCTGGGGAGGTTGGCGGCGAGCGCCAGCACCTTCGCCGAATAGAGGTCGTCGATCATGGGAGGGATGTAGGTCCGCGGGCGCGGCGGGGCAATTCCGCAGGACGCCCCGGCGGTGTTCAGGACGGCCCGAGGAAGCCCAGGATCTCCCGGGCGATGTCCACAGGCCAGGGGGCGATGAGGTCGGCCAGGCGGCCGCGGTCGCCGGCGAAGAGGGCGCGCGAGGCCTCCTCGAAGCCCGGAAGGTCGCCAGCCATCGCCGACATGAAGCGGTAGCCGGCCTCGATGCGTGCCCGCTCGGCGTCCCATGGGCCGTCGGCCTTGCGGGCGGCCTCCACGAGGCGACGCAGCGCCACGGACGCCCCGCCGGGCTGGCGGGCGAGCCAGTCCCAGTGGCGCGGCAGCAGCGTCACCTCGCGCGCGACCACGCCCAGCCTCGGGCGTCCTCGCCTGGGCGCGGGCGCCGGCGGGAGGGCGTAGCGGGCGGCGACGTCCGCCTCGGTTCCGCGCAGGTCGAGGTCAACCACCCGGCCCGTGTCGCGGTCGAACACCAGGAGGACGGCGTGCGCATCGTCGGCGTGGGCGCGCCGGGCCGCTGTGGCCGCACGGGCGAGGTCGCCGGCGTCGAGACGGCGGTCGCCGGCGAAGGCGACATAACGGTCGGAGGACGGGGCAAGCTCGGACGGATCGATCACACCGCCTATTTACCCGGATAATAATATGCGTCAATATCGCCCGGATGAAATTGGAGCCCGCGATGGACCGTGAAACGCGCAAGGCCGCCGTCGCCGCCTACAAGGAGCGCAAGCCCGCGTGGGGCGTCTATGCCGTGATCTGCAATGCGACAGGCGA
>JAGWSE010000175.1 GCA_028869395.1 Alphaproteobacteria bacterium
TCCATCATGGGGTTGATGATGCTGGCGGCGGGTCCCGGCTGCTGCATCGAGATCGAGGCCGAGGGTGCGCAGGCCGGGGAAGCGGTCGAGGCCCTTGAGAAGCTCGTCGAAAGCCGCTTCGACGAGGAGGAGTGACGGGTTCCCCCGCTGGGTGAGCACCTGAGCACTATACCTTCAGCTTCCATCCCGTCCGGAAGATCCAGCTCACCGCGACGAGGCAGGCGAGGAGGAACGCCAGGGTGGCCGCCAGGCTGACGCCCACCCCCACGTCGGACACGCCGTAGAAGGCCCAGCGGAATCCCGAGACCAGGTAGACGACGGGGTTGAACAGCGCGATGCGCTTCCAAACGCCCGGCAGCATGGCGATGGAATAGAAGCTGCCGCCCAGGAAGGTCAGCGGCGTCACCACCAGCATCGGGATGATCGACAGTTTCTCCCAGCCATCCGCCCAGATGCCGGTCAGGAACCCGAACAGGCTGAACGCCGCCGAGGTGAGCGCCAGGAAGCCCAGCGCCCAGAGCGGGTGAAGGATCGAGTAGGGCACGAACAGCCTCGCCGTGGCCAGGATCACGATCCCCAGGACCACCGACTTGGTCGCCGAGGCGCCGACATAGCCGATCACGATCTCCAGCGCCGAGATCGGCGCCGACAGCACCTCGTAGATCGTCCCGGCGAACTTCGGCATGTAGATGCCGAAGCTGCCGTTCGAGATGCTTTCCGTGAGGATCGAGAGCATGGCCAGCCCCGGCACGATGAAGGCGCCGTAGCTCACCCCGTCGACGGCCGGCATCCGCTTGCCGATCGCCGAGCCGAAGACGATGAAATAGAGCGAGGTCGTGATCACCGGCGTGGCCACGCTCTGCACGACGGTGCGCAGCCACCGGTGCATCTCGAAAAGGTAGATGGCGCGGATCGCGTGGATGTTCATTCAGCGCCCCCTGACCAGGCTCACGAAGATCTCCTCCAGAGAGCTCTGCTCGGTCTGCAGGTCCTTGAAGTCGATGCCCCGCTTGGAGAGCTCGCGCAGCAGCTCGGCGATGCCGGTCGCCTCGGCCTGGGCGTCGAAACTGTAGACCAGCTCGGCGCCCTCTGCCTCGAGGCGCAGGTCGTATTGCGTAAGGCCCTCCGGCACGCTCGCCAGCGGCTCCTGCAGATGCAGCGTCAGCTGCTTCCTGCCGAGCTTGCGCATGAGCACGTCCTTGTCCTCGACCAGGATCAGCTCGCCCTTGCTGATCACGCCCACCCGGTCGGCCATCTCCTCGGCCTCCTCGATGTAGTGGGTGGTCAGGATGATGGTCACGCCGTTCTCGCGCAGCGCCCGCACCATCTCCCACATCTCGCGGCGCAGCTCGACGTCCACGCCCGCCGTGGGTTCGTCCAGGAACAGGATGGTGGGCTCGTGGCTGAGCGCCTTGGCGATCATCACCCGCCGCTTCATGCCGCCGGAGAGCGCCATGATCTTCTCGTTGCGCTTGTCCCACAGCGAGAGGTCCTTCAGCACCTTCTCGAGGTGGGCGGGATTGGGCGGCTTGCCGAACAGGCCGCGCGAGAACTTCACCGTGTCCCACACCTTCTCGAAGGCGTCGGTGGAAAGCTCCTGCGGCACCAGCCCGATCTTCGCGCGGGCGGCGCGGTAGTCGGATCGTATGTCGTGGCCGTCGGCGGTGATCCGGCCCTTGGTCGGATTGACCAGACCGCAGGTGATCCCGATCAGCGTGGTCTTCCCCGCGCCGTTCGGGCCCAGGAGGGCGAAGATCTCGCCCTTTCGGATCTCGAGGTCGACGTCCTTCAGGGCCTGGAAGCCGCCGGCGTAGGTCTTCGACAGGCCCTCGATGCGGATGATCGGCTCCACGCCTGCGCTCTCCCCCGGTCCGCGCCTCAGATAGGGCCCGCAGGACGCGCGGGCTAGGCCGTCTCCGACACCTTCGACGTCATCGGCCGCATCTTCAGGTCGGCGAGCAGGGCTTCGTCGTCGTTGGGGTCCGGCGTGTTGGTGGTGAGCAGGCGACCGCCCACGAAGATCGAGTTCGCCCCGGCCAGGAAGCAGAGCGCCTGCATGGATTTCGACATCCGGTCGCGGCCGGCGGCGATGCGCACGACGGACTTCGGGCAGACGATCCGCGCCACGGCGATCATGCGGACGAACTCCAGCTCGCCCACGTCGGGCGACTCCCCCAGAGGGGTGCCTGCGATCGGCATCAGGTCGTTGACTGGCAGGCTCTCGGGATGGACGGGCAGGGTCGCCAGCTGATGCAGCAGCCCCGCCCGGTCGCGGCGCGTCTCGCCCATGCCGACGATGCCGCCACAGCAGGTGGAGAGGCCCGCGTCGCGGACGGCCGAGAGCGTGTCCAGACGCTCCTGGTACGTGCGGGTGGTGACCACCTTGTCGTAGTAGTCCGGCCCGGTGTCGAGGTTATGGTTGTAGAAGTCGAGGCCGGCGTCCTTCAGCGCTTTCGCCTGCTCCGGCGTCATCATGCCCAGCGTCGCGCAGGTCTCCAGCCCCAGCGCCTTCACGCCCGAGATCATGGCGGCCACCTTCGGGAGGTCGCGGTCCTTCAGGTCGCGCCAGGCCGCCCCCATGCAGAACCGCTGGGCCCCGCCCGCCTTGGCCTCCCGCGCCTTGGCGATCACGGCCTCGGCGTCCATCAGCTTGGACGCGCCGACGCCGGTCTTGAAATGCGCCGACTGGGCGCAGTAGCCGCAGTCCTCGGGACAGCCCCCGGTCTTCACGGACAGCAGCTGCGAAATCTGCAGCTCGGTCGGGTCGAACCAGCGGCGGTGGATTTCCGCGGCCCGGAACACGAGCTCGGTGAACGGCAGCTCGAACAACCCCTCCACCTCCGGAAGCGTCCAGTCGTGCCGGGGTTGAGCGAGATCAAAGCCGGACGAAGGGGTCGGCGCATTCATGGGAAGCTCCGCAAGCTGGAAAGGCGTTGGGCTTAGACCCAGGCGCGGAGCCGCGACAAGGCTGTCATGGAAATGTCACGAGCTTTGTCTCGGCCTTTTGCTAAGGAGTTCGGCGCAAGGACGGCGGAGCCCACGGTGAGCGGGTCTCGAGAGATCGAGCTGAAGTTCCTCTGCGCGCCCGCGGACCTGGGGGCCGTGCTCGCCGCGGCGCCGGCCGGCGACGACGATATCCGCGAACTGATCAGCGTCTATTTCGACACCCCCGACCTGCGCCTGCAGAAGGCCGGCGTCTCGCTGCGCGTGCGCGAGAGCAAGGGGCGGCGCGTCCTGACCGTGAAGCGCGGCGACGGCCTCTCCCGCGAGGAGTACGAGGCGCCGCTCGAGGGCCACCAGCCGCCTGCCGGTCTCGCGCCTCTGCGGGAGGTGCTGGACGAGGATGCGGCGGCGGCGCTGACGCCGGCCTTCAACGTCCGCGTGAACCGCCGCCAGCGGCTGGTGCGCTTCGACGATTCCGAGATCGAGCTCGCCGTCGACCAGGGCGAAGTCTGCGGCGGCCGCCGCGTCTCTCCGATCAGCGAGGTCGAGCTGGAGCTCAAGGCCGGCCGGCCGCAGGCGCTGTTTGAGCTGGCGAAGGAGCTCTCCAAGGCGGCTCCGCTCTTTCTCTCCTTCGACACCAAATCGGCGCGGGGCCAGGCGCTTGTAGCCGACCAGCCGGTGGAGACGCGCCGCAAGGAAAGGGCGCGCCTCGACGGACAGGCCACCGTCGCCCAGGCTTTCCAGGCCAACGCCCGCCATGCGCTCGGCGCCATCGCCGCGAACGCCGCGGTCCTGCGAGAGGCGCCCACGCCGGAAGCCGTGCACCAGCTGCGCGTCGCGGCGCGGCGATTGCGCAGCTCGCTATCCACCTTCCGTCCCGTGGTCGAGGACGCCCGCTACGAGGCGATCAAGGCCGAGCTGAAGTGGCTCGCCAAGGCCTTCGACGAGGCCCGCAACCTCGACGTCTTCGCGGCCGATGTGCTCGAGCCGGCCGCCTGCATGGAGGCCCGGCCCGCCGGCCTGGAATCGCTGACCGAAAGCATCGCCGCCGCGCGCGAGGCCGCCCGCCGGCGCGCCTGCGAAACCGCCGCCTGCGAGCGTTTCCGTCTGCTGATGATCGAGGCGACCGGTTGGGCCGAGACCGGCGACTGGCTGTTGGGGCCCGCCGCCGAAGAGCCCGCCCGCGACTTCGCCGCGCGCACCCTCGGCAAGCGGCGGACCAAGGTGCTCAGGCGCGGCCGCAAGCTCGCCGCCCAGGACGACGCCGCCCGGCACGCGCTGCGTATCCAGGCCAAGAAGCTGCGCTACGCCGCGGAGGGCTTCGCGGGACTCTACGGAGAGAAGAAGGCTGCCCGCTTCGTCGATCGGCTGAAGGCGCTGCAGGAGATCCTGGGCGCACTGAACGACATCGCGACGGCCGAGCCGCTGACCGCAGGCCTCCGCCTCTCGCCCGAGGCCGCCTTCGCCGCCGGCGACCTGGCGGGCCTGCGCATGGCCGAGAAGCCCAAGCTGCTCGCCAGGGCCGAAAAGGCGCTCTCTCGCCTCGCGGACGCCGAGCCGTTCTGGCGTTGAGGTCCCAGATCCCTTCCCCGAGGGGGCGCATCCAGGCGCCGCCCGCCCCTGTTCCTTGACCTGAGTTGCCGCGAGGCGCATAAGCGCGCCCTTCCGGCGCAACCTCGGTCAGCGCCCTCCACCGCCACGACCCCCAGCCGCAGGCATGGGACGAGGGCGGCGAGGCCCCCCGTCCACGCAATCGTGCACGGGGGTCGATCGCGTTTGGGCCAGCAGGATATTCTATGTTCGACGCGCTTTCAGATCGGCTGACTTCCGTCTTCGACCGGCTCTCCGGTCGGGGCGTGCTGTCCGACAAGGACATCGACGAGGCGCTGCGCGAGGTGCGCGTCGCGCTGCTGGAAGCCGACGTCGCGCTGCCGGTGGTGCGCGAGTTTATCGCAAAGGCGAAGGATCGAGCGACGGGCGAGGCGGTGATCCGCTCGGTCAAGCCCGCCGATCAGGTGATCAAGATCACCTATGACGGCCTCGTCGAGATGCTGGGCGGCGACAAGGAGCCGGAAGGCCTCAACCTTTCGCTCAACCCGCCGACCATCATCATGATGGCGGGCCTGCAGGGCTCGGGTAAGACCACCACGGCCGCCAAGCTCGGACTGCGCCTCGCCAAGGAGCGCAAGAAGGTCCTCCTGGCCTCGCTCGACACGCGCCGTCCGGCGGCCATGGAGCAGCTGGCCACCCTCGCCCAGCAGGCCGGCGTCGAGAGCCTACCCATCGTCGCCGGCCAGTCGGCGCCCGACATCGCCAAGCGGGCCATGTCGGCGGCGCGGCTGCAGGGCTATGACGTCCTGGTCCTCGACACCGCCGGCCGCACCACGCTGGACGAGGCGATGATGTCGGAAGCGGCCGAGATCGCCCGCATCAGCCATCCGCACGAGACCCTGCTGGTCGCCGACAGCCTGACCGGCCAGGATGCGGTGCGCACCGCAAAGGCCTTCCACGAACGCCTGCCGCTCACCGGCCTGGTGCTGACGCGGGCGGACGGCGACGGCCGCGGCGGCGCGGCGCTCTCCATGCGCGCCGTCACCGGCCTGCCGATCAAGTTCCTCGGCGTCTCGGAGAAGATCGACGGCCTCGACGTGTTCGACGCGCAGCGCGTGGCCGGCCGCATCCTCGGCGCCGGCGACGTCGTCGCCCTCGTCGAGAAGGCGGCCCAGGACCTCGATCAGGCCAAGGCCGAGGCCATGGCCAAGAAGCTGGCCAAGGGTCAGTTCGACCTCGACATGATGGCCGAGCAGCTTTCCCAGATGAAGCGCATGGGCGGCATGGAGGGCCTGATGGGCCTGCTGCCGGGCGTCCAGAAGGTGAAGAAGCAGATCGCGGAGGCCGGCGTCTCCGACAAGATGATCGACCGCCAGGCGGCCATTATCTCCTCGATGACCAAGGCGGAGCGGAAGAAGCCCGACATACTGCAGGCTTCCCGCAAGCGCCGCATCGCCGCCGGCGCGGGCGTCGATGTGGCGGAGATCAACCGCCTCCTGAAGCAGCACCGCCAGATGGCCGACGCCTTCAAGGCGATGAGCCGAGACGGCGGCAAGGGCATGATGGCCATGGCCCGCCAGATGGGCCTGGGCGGAGCCGGCGCGAACCCGCTGAAGGCGCTGGGCGGCGGCAAGATGAAGATGCCGTCCGAAGAAGAGATGCAGGAGCTGGCCGCCAAGCTGCAGCAGGGCGGCGGCCCCAAGCTACCCGGCCTGGGCGGCGGCCTGCCGCCAGGTTTCAACCCCTTCAAAAAATAAGACTTCAACCCTTTCAAGACATGACCCCGAAGGACCTCTAGATGCTGAAGATCCGTCTCGCCCGCGGCGGCGCCAAGAAGCGCCCCTACTATTCGATCGTCGTCGCCGACAGCCATTCGGCCCGCGACGGCCGCTTCATCGAGAAGGTGGGCTCCTACAACCCGCTGCTGCCGAAGGACCACGCCGATCGCCTGGTCGTTCGCGGCGAGCGGATCCAGGAGTGGCTGGCCAAGGGCGCGCAGCCCACCGACCGTGTGGCGCGAGAGCTCTCCAAGCTCGGCATCACGAAGTGGGAGCACGGCAACAACCCGAAGAAGGGCGAACCGGGCGCCAAGGCCAAGGAGCGCGCCGACGAGCGCGCCCAACGCGAGGCTGACCGCGCCGCCGCCGCGGCTGAAGCCGCCGCCGCCCCCGCTCCCGCGGAAGAGGAAGCCCCGGCCGCCGAAGCCGCTCCGGCTGAAGAGGCGCCCGCCGCGGAAGCCGCCGCCGAGGAGTCTCCGGCCGCCGAGGCCGCGCCTGAGGCGACCGTCGACGCAGAGCAGCCCGCCCAGGACGCCGCGACGCCCGACGAGACCTCGGCCCCCGGCGACGAAGGCTGATTCGTCTCCTCCGCTCATTCCCGCCTTCGCGGGGGTGAGCGGGGTTGGGGCCCGGCATGGCTGACAACCTGATCCTCGTCGGCCGCGTGGCCGGCGCCTTCGGCGTGAAGGGTGAGGTGCGGATCACCACCTACACGGCCGACCCGATGGCGCTGGTCGGCTACCGCGATCTGAAGCGGGAGACCGGCGCGGCGGCCCTGACGCTCGCCGGCGGCCGGCCCACCAAGGGCGGGATCATCGTTCGCGCCAGGGAGGTCGAGACCCGCGAGCAGGCCGAGGCTCTGCGCGGCCTTCGCCTCTACATTCCCCGCGACGTCCTTCCCGAGCCGGAGGCGGACGAGTTCTACGTCACCGACTTGGTCGGGCTTGCGGTCGAGACGCCCGACGGCGAGCCACTCGGGCGCATCAAGACCGTGCAGGACTTCGGCGCGGGCGACCTCCTGGAAGTGCAGCCCGAAACGGGCGCCAGCTGGTGGCTTCCCTTCACCCGCGAAGCCGTGCCCGAGGTGAAGATCGCCGAGGGCAAGGTGACCGGCGTCAGGCCGGAAGAGTCGGAGTAGCCGCGGCTCTTCCGGGCCAAGGCCCGGGGGCGAGCCGAACTTAGGCCTTCGGCTTGCGCATCCGCATCAGGCCTTCCTGTGCGACACTGGCCACCAGGACCCCGTCCTCGGAGTAGATCGAGCCGCGGATGAAGCCGCGTCCGCCGGAGGCCGAGGGGCTGTCTTGGACGTACAGGTGCCAGGTCTCGAAATTGGTCGGGCGGTGGAACCACATGGCGTGGTCGAGGCTGGCCGACTGGAAGCCCGGGGTCTGCCAGTGCACCCGGTGCGGCCGCATGGCGGTCGACAGCAGGTTCATGTCCGAGGCGTAGGCCATCACCACCTGGTGCATGCGCGGATCGTCGCCGATCGGGTCGCGGCAGCGCATCCAGCTCATGCTCTCCGGGTCCGAA
>JAGWSE010000176.1 GCA_028869395.1 Alphaproteobacteria bacterium
CCACTCGAACATCGCCTTGGCCGTGGCGACGATGGCGGATTCGGTCGGCGGAAGCTTCAGCGCGATCAGGCGCAGGTCCTCGAAGGCGCCCATTCCCTGCAAGGGGCCATCGGCGGGGTTCGATTCGCCCTCCAGGTCGACGGCGAAGACCGCGGTCTCCTTCCACAGGCCCAGGAAAAGAAGCTGCTCCGTCCCCTCCGACAGTTCCTTCGCCATCTTCGTGGGGACATAGGCGATCTGCACGCCACCCTGCTTGCCGGACTCCACGAAAGGGCGGCCATTCCACATCGGGATGGCGAGGCCGTCCGGCGAGGCGAGCTGACGGGCGATCCACTCGGCGTCGGAGCGGCGGTCGCTTGCGCGATCGAGCGGATTGCCGGCGAAGGTGTTCAGGAAGACGTCGAGCGACATGGGCCGGCTTTGTAGGGCGCCGCCCCGTTTTCCCCAACCGTCATCGCCCGCCGCTCGGTCGAGGATTGCTGCGACTTCGCGCGGGTTGCGGAAGCTGCGGCCAGCGGCGATATAGGGGGCGGAGATCGGCTGCGGGCGGACGCCTCGCCAACCCGGTCAGGTCCGGAAGGAAGCAGCCGTAACGAGTTACGCTCCGGGTCGTTGTCCGGTCTCCACCCTCCCTTCTCATAAAGGGCCCGATGGCGGACGAAGACTTCACGCTCGACGAGGAAGATCCGCCAGAGCGTGATCCGAACGCGCGCGACATGTTCGGTGGCGAAGCGCCCACGTCCATGCCCGCCGAGGAAAGCGCCGCCTATACCGTCATCGCCCGGAAGTACCGGCCCCGGACCTTCGAGGACCTCTACGGGCAGGAGGCGATGGTGCGGACGCTCCGCAACGCCTTCGCCACCGGCCGCATCGCCCACGCCTTCATGCTCACCGGCGTCCGCGGGGTCGGAAAGACCACGACCGCCCGCCTGCTGGCCCGCGCGCTGAACTACGCGACCGACCAGGTCGACGCGCCCACCCTCGACTTCAAGGCGGAGGGTCGCCACTGCCGGGCGATCATCGAGGGCCGGCACATGGACGTGCTCGAGCTCGACGCCGCCTCGCGCACGGGCGTGGCGGATATGCGCGAACTGCTGGAGGGCGTCCGCTACGCGCCCGTCGAGGCGCGCTACAAGGTCTACATCATCGACGAGGTGCACATGCTGTCGACGGGGGCGTTCAACGCGCTCCTGAAGACGCTGGAAGAGCCGCCGCCGCACGCCAAGTTCATCTTCGCCACCACCGAGATCCGCAAGGTCCCGGTGACGATCCTGTCTCGCACCCAGCGCTTTGACCTGCGCCGTGTGGAGCCGGACGTGATCGTCAGGAACCTGGAGATGATCTGCGAGAACGAGGGCGCCCGCGTCGAAGCCGACGGCCTGATGCTGATCGCCCGCGCCGCGGAAGGCTCGGTGCGCGACGCCCAGTCGATGCTCGACCAGGCCATCGTCCAGGCCGAGGCCGGCCAGACGGTCACCGCCGAGAGCATCCGCGACATGCTGGGCCTCGCCGACCGGGCGCAGACCATCGGGCTCTTCGAGCAGCTCATGCGCGGCGAGGCGGGGCCCGCGATCGAGACCTTCCGCACCCTCTATGGTTACGGCGCCAACCCCGACCAGGTGATGCTCGACCTGTTGGACCACACCCACGGAGCCTCGGTCGCCAAGGCGATCGGCCCCCAGGCGCTGACCCTGCCCAAGGACCAGGCCGCGCGCCTGGCCGCGATCGGCGCCGCGGTGTCCGCCGGGACGCTGTCGCGGATCTGGCAGCTGACGCTTCGCGCCTACGACGAGGTGCGGCGCGCGCCCGACGCCGCCGCGGCGGTGGACATGGCTCTGGTGCGCATGGCCTACGCCGCCGATCTTCCTGGCCCGGAAGAGGCGCTCAAGCGCCTGCAGGAGGGCCAGCCCCTGGGGACGGCCGGTGGCGGTCCCGCCGGCGGTCCCTCGGGCGGCGGCGCGGCGGCTTCCGGCGCCGGTGCGGCGGCGATCGCGCGCGCCAGCCAGCCCCAGGTGCGGGTCCAGCCGGCGCCGGACCGGGCAGTCAGCCTGCAGACCTTCGAGGACATGCTGGCGTTGATCGAGTCGCGCCGCGACATCGCCCTCAAGCTCGACGTCGAGCGCTACGTGCGGCCGATCAGCTTCCGCCCGGGAGCCATCGAGTACGAACCGGCGCCCGGCGCGCCCGCGAACCTTGCCCAGCGCCTGGTCGGCCGGCTGAAGGACTGGACCGGCGAACGCTGGCTGATCGTCGCCCAGGGCGGAGGCGGCGCCGAAAGCGCCTGGGAGCGCCAGAAGCGGCAGGAGCGCGAGGCCCGCGCCGAGATCGAGGCCGATCCCTTCGTGCGCCAGGTGATGCAGGCTTTCCCCGGCGCCGAGATCGTGGGAATCCGCAACCTCGCCGCGCCGGAGCCGGAGGCCGCCCCGCCCCCGGACGACGACAGCGACGACGACACTCCATCAGCCGAGGACTGACGTGAAGGACCTCAACGCGATCATGAAGCAGGCCCAGGCCATGCAGCAGAAGCTGGCCGAGGCGCAGGCGCAACTGGCCGAGCTCGAGGTCGAGGGGACCTCCGGCGGCGGCATGGTGAAGCTCGTCCTGAAGGGCTCCGGCGAGCTGGCCCGCGTCGATATCGACGAGAGCCTGATGGCGCCTGGTGAGGGCGAGGTCGTCGCCGACCTGATCGTCGCCGCCCATGCCGACGCCAAGCGCAAGCTCGACGCCCAGCAGGCCGAGCTGATGCGCCAGGCGGCCGGGCCGCTGGCGGGGATGAACCTGCCGGGCATGCCGAAGTTCTGACTTGGCCGCCTCCGCCGGACCCGAGATCGAGCGCCTGATCGGCCTTCTGGCCAAGCTGCCCGGCTTGGGTCCCCGCTCCGCGCGGCGGGCGGCGCTCGCATTGCTGAAACGCCGCGACCAGTTGCTGAATCCGCTCTCGGACGCGCTGGCCGAAGCCGCGGCGCGGGTGAAGACGTGCTCTGTCTGCGGCTCCCTGGATACCCAGGACCCGTGCGCCATCTGCGCCGACGCCCAGCGCGACGCCTCGCTCATCTGCGTGGTGGAGGAGGTGGGCGCGCTCTGGGCCATGGAGCGGGCCGGGGCGTTTCGCGGCCGTTATCACGTGCTGGGCGGGCTGCTCTCCGCCCTGGACGGCGTCGGACCGGATGCGCTGCGCGTGGGTCCTCTGGTGGGGCGCGCGGCCGATGCCGGCGTCCGCGAGGTGATCCTCGCGCTGCCGGCCACAGTCGACGGCCAGACCACGGCGCACTATCTCGCCGATCGCCTCGCGCCGACCGAGGTGGCCGTCACCATGCTGGCCCGCGGCGTACCCGTCGGCGGCGAGCTCGACTGGCTCGACGACGGCACCATCGCCCAGGCGCTTCGCGCCCGGCGGCCAGCCTGAGCGCCGCACTGGCTGCGACTCAGCGGTTGCGGTAAGAACGCAGCATGAACGCCCTCCTGTTTGTCGCCGTCATCGCCTTCGCCGCGGCAGGAACCGCCGTCGCCTGGGCGTTGAAGGAGCGGGTGCGGGCGGCGACGGCGGAAGCCAAGATTGCGCTCCTGGAGGCGCAGGCCAGCCTCGTCCAGGCCCAGGCGGCGCGTTCGGCCGAGAGCGTCGCCGAGGCGATCCTGAAGAAGAACGAGGAAGCGCAGGCCAGCCGCGAGCAGCTCGTGCAGGCCAAGCTGGAGGCGCAGCTCAAGCCGGTCGCCGAGACCCTGCAGAAGTACCAGGAGCAGCTCGCCGCCGTGGAGAAGTCCCGCGCCGAGGAGACCGGCGGGCTCAAGCAGCAGATCGCCCAGCTCCTGCAGGCCTCGACCGCCACCCAGGAGGAGGCGCGCAAACTCTCGGCCGCCTTGCGCCGAGGCGCGGGCGTGCAGGGCCGCTGGGGCGAGCAGACGCTGCGCAACGTCCTGGAGGCTGCGGGCCTTTCGCACCGCTACGATTTCGAGGAGCAGACCTCCACCGACACCGAGGAGGGCCGCAGGCGCCCGGACGTGACCGTGCGCCTGCCGGGCGGCGCCGTCTTCGTCATCGACGCCAAGTGTTCACTGAACGCCTTTTTGGAGCTGCAGGAGGCCGCCGACGAGGGGGCCAAAGCCGCCGCGCTCGCCCGCCACGTCCAGAGCGTCAGGTCCCACGTCCAGGGGCTCTCGGCCAAGGCCTACTGGGACCAGTTCGACGCCTCGCCGGACTTCGTGGCCATGTTCATCCCGGGCGATTCGATTCTCGCCGCCGCCCTCGACCACGCGCCGGACCTGATGACCGAGGCCATGGACCGCCGCGTGGTCATCGTCACGCCGTCGACCCTGTTCGCGCTCTGCAAGGCGGTGGCCTACGGCTGGCGCGTGGAGGAGCAGGCCGCCAACGCGCAGAAGATCGCCGACCTCGGCCGCGAGCTCTACAAGCGCATCGCGGTGATGGGCCAGCACGCAGGCTCGGTCGGCAAGGCGCTGGAGGCCGCCGTTGCGCGCTATAACCAGTTCGTGGGCTCGCTCGAGACCCAGGTGCTCACCCAGGCGCGGCGGTTCGAGGACCTGAAGGTCGATCACGAAGGCCGAGACGTGACCGAGCTGTCGCCGCTGGAGAGCGCCGTGCGCCCGCTCACCAAGCTGGCGAAGGGCGAGGCCCAGGCCGTGCGACTCGTCGCCTCGGACGAAGGCTGAGGCGGCGATCTCCCACCTTGACGCTCGGGTTTGACCCTCCTACCTCGCAGCCATGGCGATCCGCGAAATCCTCGTCGTCCCCAATCCTGCGCTGAAGCAGGTGTCCGCGCCGGTCGAGCAGGTCGACGACGCGTTGCGCGCGCTGATGGACGACATGCTGGAGACCATGTACGCGGCGCCCGGCATCGGGCTGGCCGCGATCCAGATCGGCGTTCCCAAGCGGGTCATCGTCATGGACCTCGCCCGCGAGGGCGAGGACCAGCAGCCGCGCTATTTCGTGAACCCGGAGATCCTCTGGGCCTCCGACGAGACCGCCCCGTATGAGGAGGGCTGCCTCTCCGTCCCCGACATCTACGACGAGGTCGAGCGCCCGGCCCGGGTGCGCCTGCGCTACATGAACTACGCCGGCGAGCCGATCGAGGAGGACGCCGAGGGCATCTTCGCCGTCTGCATCCAGCACGAGATGGACCACCTCGACGGCGTGCTCTTCATCGACCACCTGTCGCGCCTGAAGCGCGAACAGGCGATCAAGAAGGTGAAGAAGCAGGCCAAAGCGGCCTGACCTTCGGGCCTACTGCCCGTTCTTGGCCGCGTCGGAGGTGTCGCTTCCGTCCTTGTGCTTCTTGGACGCGTCCTTCACCGAGGTCCCGAGCTCCTTCAGGGACGCCTTGAGGTCGCCGGCCGCCTTCTTGACCTCAGGGTCCTTGGCGATGGCCTTCAGGTCGTGGCCGCTCTTCTCGGCGCTGGTCTTGATGTCCTGGCCGAGCTTGGTGGCGTCCGCCTTCACTTCGTTGCCGGCCTGCTGACTGCTCGTCTTGACGTCCTGCGCGGTGGCGTTGGCGTCGGCCTGTGTGGTCTGCTGGTCGGTCTTGCTGCAGCCGGCGACGGCGAGCGCGAGGCCGATCGCGCCGGCCATGATCAGGGTCCGCATGGACATGCCTCCGAAACGTCGGGAACAAACCGCCAAGCTTTAGCGCAGGTTCCGGACGTTTTGCGCTACCAGCCTGCGCCCGCTACATGGCGCCGATGCGGATTGCCTTCCTGGGTACCCCCGATTTCGCCGTCGCTTCGCTGAAGCGCCTCGTGGAGGCGGGCTTCGAGATCGCCTGCGTCTATTCGCAACCGCCGGCGCCGCGCGGCCGCGGCCACGAGCTGAGGCCCTCACCCGTGCACGGCTTCGCCGCCGGGCAGGGCCTCAAGGTCCGCACGCCGCTGTCCATGCGCGATCCGGCCGAGATCGAGGCGTTCCGTTCGCTTAACCTGGACGCCGCGGTGGTCGTCGCCTTCGGACAGATCCTGCCCAAGGCCATCCTGGAGGCGCCGCGACTCGGCAGCTTCAACCTGCACGGCTCGCTGCTTCCCAGGTGGCGCGGCGCCGCCCCCATCCAGCGGGCGATCATGGCGGGCGACCCGGTCACCGGCGTCGAGGTGATGCGCATGACGGAAGGCCTTGACGAGGGCCCGATCCTCGCCTCGGAGAGCCTCCGCATCGGACCGCTCGACACGGCGGGCGACCTGCACGACCGCATGGCGGAGGCCGGCGCGGAGCTCCTGGCGCGAACCCTGCCGCTGATCGCGCGGGGCGAGGCGCGCGAGACGCCGCAGGCCGAGGACGGCGTGACCTACGCCAAGAAGATCCGGCCCCGGGAGGCGAGGATCGACTGGGCCAGGCCCGGCCGCGAGGTCGATCGCAGGATCCGTGGACTGTCGCCCCATCCCGGCGCCTGGTTCGAGCTTGCGACCGAGAAGGGCCCGGTGCGCGTGAAGGCGCTGCTGTCCAGCTTTGAAGACGCCGGCGGCGCACCCGGCGAGGTGCTGGACGACCGCCTTCTCGTGGCCTGCGGCGAGGGCGCGGTTCGCCTGCTGCGCGTGCAGCGCGAAGGCCGCGGCGCGCAGGACGCCGAAGCCTTCCTGCGGGGCTCGCCCGTGGCGCCCGGCGCGAAGCTCCTCTGATGCCGCGCTACCGCCTCCTCATCGAATACGACGGCCGGCCCTATCACGGCTTCCAGGCGCAGGCGGGCCTGCCCTCGGTGCAAGGCGCCATCGAACGGGCGGTGAAGGCCTTCTGCGGCCAGACCCTGCGGCTGCAGGCGGCCGGGCGCACCGACACCGGCGTGCACGCGACGGGCCAGGTGATCCACGTGGACCTGGAGAAGGACTGGCGCCCCGAGGTCGTGCGCGACGCGCTCAACGCCCATCTCGTGCCGGAGCCGATCGTCGTCCTGGAGGCGCAGGTCGCGCCCGAGGGTTGGCACGCGCGCTTCTCGGCGACCAGGCGGCGCTATCTCTACCGTATCCTCAACCGCAGGAGCCCGCCCGCCCTCGAGCAGGGCCGCGTCTGGCACGTGAAGAAGCCGCTGGACGCCGAGGCCATGCACCGAGCCGCCCAGGTCCTGGTCGGCCACCACGACTTCACCACCTTCCGCGACCTCGGCTGCCAGGCGAAGTCGCCGATGAAGACGCTGGACGTCGCCGCCGTGCGTCGGGAGGGCGAGCATGTGTTCCTCGACTTCGCGTCGCGCTCGTTCCTGCACCGGCAGGTCCGATCGATGACCGGCTCGCTGGCCGAGGTGGGCGTCGGCCGCTGGACCGCCGATGACCTCAAGGCGGCGCTCGAGGCCCGCGACCGCAAGGCCTGCGGCCCCGTCGCGCCGGCGGAGGGGCTGTATCTGACCGCGGTGGAGTACGAGCTCCTCCCCCGGGCGAACAACTAGGCGAACGCCTCGAAGTACCGGGCGATGAGGGTCTCGTAGACCTGCTGCAGCATGCGGATCTCGCCGATCGGCGCGCGCTCGTCGACCTGGTGCATGGTCTTGCCGACCAGGCCCAGTTCCACGACGGGGCACAGGCTGCGGATGAAGCGGGCGTCCGACGTGCCGCCGGAGGTGGAGAGTTCGGGCGTGCGGCCGGTCACCTCGCGCACGGCGGCGGCCACGACTTCTGTGAATTTGCCGGGCTCGGTCCGGAAGGCCTCGCCGCTGATCTGGGGCGTGACGGTGACCGAGCCCTTGAAGCCTTGCGCGGCCTTGTCCGCCTCTGTCTCGATCCACTGCGCGAGCGAGGCGCCCGTGTGGTTCGGGTTGAAACGGATGTTGAGCCAGGCTCGGGCTGCGCCCGGTATGACGTTTGTGGCCGTGTTCGGCGCGTCGATCCTCGTGATCTCCAGGTTCGACGGCTGGAATTCGGGGTAGCCTTCGTCGAGCACGCGAGCCTCCAGCGCGGCGAGCAGCTTCACCAGCACGGGGACGGGGTTCGCCGCACGATGCGGATAGGCCACGTGGCCCTGAACGCCCTTCACCTCGATCTCGGCGTTGATGGACCCCCGCCGGCCGACCTTCACCATGTCGCCGAACAGTTCCGAGGATGTGGGTTCGCCCACCACGCAGTGGTCGATCCGCTCGCCGCTCGCCTGCAGCGCCTCGACGACCTTCTTGGTCCCGTGGAGCGCCACGCCTTCCTCGTCGCCGGTGATCAGGAACGAGATGGAGCCCTTCACCTGGCCAGCCGCGATGGCGGTCGCGGCGGCGGCGGCGAAGGCGGCGATGGCGCTCTTCATATCCACCGCGCCGCGCCCGATCAGCACCCCGTCGACGACTTCGGCCGCGAACGCGTCGGTGCTCCAGGCGGCCACATCACCCACCGGCACCACGTCGGTGTGGCCGGCAAAGCAGAGGTTCGGCCCCTCGGCCCCATAGCGGGCGTAGAGGTTCTCGATGTCGCCGAACTTCATGCGGCGGCAGGCGAAGCCGAGGTGGGCCAGCGTGCGCTCCACGATGCCTATGGCGCCGGCGTCGGCGGGCGTCACGGAAGGCCGCTGGATCAGCTCGCGGGTCAGGTTGATGGCGTCGATCAAGCTCGAACCTTCGCCTTGCAATGCCTAAGTCATTGGCTCCTTAGCCCAGGGAGGGGGTTTTGCCCAAGATCGACTTCGCCGCCGCGGCCTTGCGCACCGGGACCAGCTATCCGCCGCCGTTCGACGAGCCCTGCCTTCAGCGTGAGCGCCGGCAGCTGGGCGACGCGGGCGGGCTGACCCAGTTCGGCGTCAATCTTCTGCGCCTGCCGCCCGGCCAGTGGTCGAGTCAGCGGCACTGGCACAGCCACGAGGACGAGTTCCTCTGGGTTCTGGAGGGCGAAGTCGTTCTCGTCACCGATGCGGGCCAGGAGGTCCTTCGGCCCGGAGACTGCGCGGCGTTCAAGGCCGGCGTGGCCGACGGCCATCACCTGCAGAACCGCTCGGACCGCGACGCCGTCGTCCTGGAGGTCGGGACCCGTGATGGGGATCGGGACGTCTGCGACTATCCCGACATCGACATGCTGGCCGACGCCGAGGGCTTTCGGCGCCGCGACGGCACGCGCTACTGACGGCGAGCGGCCGAGGCCTCGGCGTCGTCACCCGCTGCGGCGGCGGCCCGAACGACGCCAACCGCCCGCGTCGCCGCAGGCCGGGCGCGTCTGGTGGCCTTCCCGGGGACCATCAGCCTGGAGCCCGAACAGACCGGCGCGACGGATTTCGCCCAGACCGCCGAGATCATCGCGGGCCTCGAACGGGTGGTGACCGTCGACACGGCCGTCGCCCATCTGGCCGCCGTGGCGGTGGATGATGGGGCGGCGCGATTCCCCCTGGCGCCCGTCAGCGCGGCTCTACCGTCAGTCCCGGCCGGGCGACTGGGACGAGCCGATCGACCGGCTCCTCGCCGATCTCGCCGCCTGAGGCCGCTTAGTCGCGCAGCAGCTCGTTGATCGAGGTCTTCGACCGCGTCCGCTCGTCGACGGTCTTCATGATCACCGCGCAGTAGGTGGAGGGCAGCGTCGGATCGTGCGGATTGGGCCGGGAGCCCGACACCACGACGGAGTAGGGCGGCACTTCGCCGAGATGGGTCTGGCCGGTCTTGCGGTCGATGATCGGCGTCGTGGCCGTGATGTAGACGCCCATGGAGAGCACGCTGCCCTCGCGCACGATCACCCCCTCGGCGACCTCCGAGCGGGCGCCGATGAAGCAGTTGTCCTCGATGATGGTCGGGTTGGCCTGCAGCGGTTCGAGCACCCCGCCGATCCCGGCGCCGCCGGAGATGTGGCAATGCTTGCCGATCTGCGCGCAGGAGCCGACCGTCGCCCATCCGTCGACCATGGTCCCCTCGTCGACGTAGGCGCCGATGTTGACGATCGAGGGCAGCAGCACCACGCCCTTGCCCACGAAGGCGCCCTTGCGGACGAAGGAGCCCGGCAAAGATCGGAATCCCGCGGCCTGGAAGCGGGCGGCGTCCCATCCGGTGGTCTTCAGCGGGACCTTGTCCCACCACGGCCCCGGCGCGTCGGCCTCGATGATCTGGTTGGGCGTGAGGCGGAAGTAGAGAAGGATCGCCTGCTTGGCCCACTGATGGACGGTCCACCGGCCGTCGGCGCCCCGCTCGGCGACGCGCGCGGTCCCGGCGTCCAGCCGTTCGAGGGTCTCGAGCACCGCGTCCCGGACCTCGCCCCTGGTGTCGGTGGAGATCGCGTCCCGCGTCTCCCAGGCGGCTTCGATGATGCGCTTCAGGTCGTCCATGTCAGGCGGCCTCTCTGATCTGCGCGTCCCTCAGGAAGCGCGCGAGCTTCTCGGTCTTGTAGTCGATGAATGTGGCCGCGGAAGCGGGCGCGTGCGGGCCCACCAGGACCGTGGTCATGCCCAGTTCGGCGGCGGGCGCCAGGTTCCGCTCGGAGTCCTCGAAGAAGGCCGTCGCGCGCGGGTCCAGGCCATGCGCGGCGTTCATCCGCTTGAAGGCGCGCGGGTCGGGCTTCGGGACGTAGTCGAACGAACCGATGTGGAAGACCTCGTCGAAGAGGTGGTCGAGGCCCAGGCGATCCAGCACGCGACGGGCGTGCACGTCGTCGGCGTTGGTGAAGATCAGCCGCCGGCCCGGCAGCCGCGCGATGGCGGCGACCAGCTCCGGATCATGGGCCAGGCTGTCCAGCGACAGGTCGTGGAACACCGCGTGGAATTCCGCGGGATCCACCCCGTGATGCAGCATCAGGCCCGTGAGGCTGAGGCCATGGTCTCGCAGATAGTCCTTCTGCAGCCTGAAGGCGTCCTCGCGCGCCAGGCCGGTCACCTTCACCACGAAGTCGGTGATGCGCCGCTCGATGTCGCGCATGAACCCGCTTTCGACCGGGTAGAGGGTGTTGTCCAGGTCGAAGAGCCAGGTCTCCACGTGGCGAAGGTCGGGGCGCGGTTCGTCGCTCATCTGCAGACGAGCGTGCCCGCCCCATGCTCGGTGAACAGTTCGACCAGCATGGCGTGCGGCTTGCGGCCGTCGAGGATGACCACGGCCTCCACGCCGGATTCGACCGCATGGATGGCGGTCTCGAGCTTGGGGATCATGCCGCCGGTGGCGACGCCGTCGGCGATCGCCTGGCGGGCTTCCGCGACGCTCAGCTGGCGGATCAGCTCGCCGTTCTTGTCGAGCACGCCGGCCACGTCGGTCAGCAGCAGCATGCGCTTGGCCTTCAGCGCGCCGGCCAGCGCGCCCGCCACCGTGTCGGCGTTGATGTTGTAGGTCTCCCCGGTCGCCGAGACGCCGATCGGCGCGACGACGGGGATGTAGTCCTGGTCGGCGTAGATCAGGGCCTCGATCAGCTTCGGATCGATGGTCTTCGGCTCGCCCACGAACCCCAGGTCCACCATCTGCTCGACGGCGGAGCTGGGGTCCTTCTTCTTGCGCGCGACCTTCTCGACGGTGATCAGGCGCGCGTCCTTGCCCGACAGTCCCACGCCGCGCACGTCGGCCTCGGCGCCGGCTTGGGTGATCCAGTTGGCGATCTCCTTGTTGATCGCGCCGGAGAGGACCATCTCGGCCACTTCCATGGTTGCCTCGTCGGTGACCCGCAGGCCGTCCACGAAGGTGGATTTCACCCCCGCCTTGGCGAGCCAGGCGGAGATTTGCGGACCGCCGCCGTGCACCACGACGGGGTGGAGGCCCAGCATCTTCAGCAGGACGGCGTCGGCGGCGAACTGCTTGGCCACCTGCTCTTCGCCCATGGCGTGGCCGCCATACTTGATGACCACGGTCGAGCGGTCGTAGGTCTGGATGTAGGGCAGGGCCTCGGCGAGGGTGCGGGCGGTCGCCCAGCCTTGACCTTCATGGCCTTGGGTGTCGTCGCTCACGGGCCGCGGTCCCTCGGAAACTTCGGAGCGCTCCGATAGCGGACGCGCCCGCCGCTGTCACCTTCATCCGACTTGGCGCGACAGCTCGGCGGCCGCCGCGTCGCCTCTGCGGCTGCGCAGGCTGAACAGGTCGCCGAGGCGGCCCGGCCCAGGGGCATCTCCTGCTCGAGGCGCGCCGAAGCGTCAACCCGGCTCCAGCTTCGGTCAACACGCCCTGGAAGAGGGCCTCACCGCACCGGGATCGACCGGCCCGGCTACGGACAGCGCTTCAGCCCGCGACCGCGCAGGCGGCCGCGATCTCGGCCCTCAATTCCGCGATGCCGGTCCCCTTCTCCGCCGAAGTGGCGAGCACCCGGGGGAACGCCGCGGGCCGCTTGGAAACCTGCGCCAGCGTCCTGGCGGTCACCGTCTCGACCTCGGCCGGTTTCAGCTTGTCGGCCTTGGTGAGCACGATCTGATACGAGACGGCGGCCTCGTCGAGGGCGTCCAGCGCCTCGGCGTCCACCGCCTTCAACCCGTGCCGGGCGTCGATCAGCAGATAGGCGCGCTTGAGGTTCGGCCGACCCCGAAGATAGGCGCGGCCCAGGTTCTGGAACTTGCGGGCGGTGTCGCGGCTCACCTTGGCGAAGCCGTAGCCCGGTAGGTCCACCAGCCTGAGCTTCTCGTCGGCGACGAAGAAGTTCACCTCCCGTGTTCGGCCGGGCTCGGTGGAGGCGCGCGCCAGGTGGGTGCGTCCGGCCACTGCGTTGATCAGGCTCGACTTGCCGACGTTCGAGCGGCCGGCGAAGGCGACTTCCGGCAGGTCGGCCGCAGGCAGGTCCTCCATGCGCACCGCGCCCATCTGGAAGCGGACCTCGCGGGCGAACAGCTTCCGCGCCGCCTCCAGCGCCTCGGGTGGGAAGAGATCGGCCTCGCTCACCCCGTCGCCTTCGCACGGCCTGTCAGGCCGCGGATGATCCGGTCGATGGGATTGTCCACCTTGAAGCGGCGCATGATCACGTACTGCTGGATGATCGCCAGGATGTTCGACCAGGTCCAGTAGAGCAGCAGGCCCACAGCGAACTGCGCCATGATGAAGGTGAACAGGATCGGCATCAGCTGGAAGATGCGCTGCTGCGTGGGGTCCGGCGCGGGCGGATTCATCGCCGTCGAGAGCCACATCGAGACGCCGTAGATCAGCGGCATGACCCCGATGTGCAGGGTCGTCGCGAAGATGCCGCCCAGCAGGGGCAGGTGCGCCGGATCCCAGGGAATGAGGCCGAACAGGTTGAAGATGGTGGTCGGGTCGCGCGCCGAGAGGTCGTGAAGCCACAGGAACGAGGCCTGCCGCATCTCGATGGTGACGGTCAGCACCTTATAGAGCGAATAGAAGACCGGGATCTGGAACAGGATGGGAAGGCAGCCGGCAAGCGGGTTCACCTTTTCCCGCTGGTAGAGCGCCAGCATCTCCTGCTGCTGCTTGGCCGGGTCGTCCTTGTACCGCTTGCGGATGTCCTCCACGAGCGGCTGGACCTTCTTCATCTTGGTCATCGATTCGTAGGACTTGTTCGCCAGCGGGAAGAAGACGCCGCGCACGATGACCGTCAGCACGAGGATCGACACGCCGAAGCTGCCGACGTGCGAGTAGATGTATTCCAGCAGGGTGAAGATCGGCCGGGTCAGCCAGAAGAAGTACTTGCCCCAGTCCACGGCGTCGTCGAAGCGAGGGATGCCGAGGTTCTTCTGATAGGCGCGAAGCAGGGGCACCACCTTGGCGCCGGCGAACAGGCGCGTCGTCTCGGTGGTCTGGGTTCCGGGCGCAAGCGTGCGCGGCTGGCCCACGAAGGCCGCTTCGAAGACGTTGAGGTCACCGCTCTTGGTGTCGCGGAACTCGCCGGTGACCCGCTCGGACTGTGTCGGGATCACCGCCGCCAGCCAGTACTTGTCGGTGATGCCGAGCCAGCCGCCCTTGGACGGCAGTTGCGGCCCGCCCCCCTTCTTCGCCCAGTCCTTGTACTTGACGAGGGTCAGGGTGGGCTTGTCCACGCCGGTTGCTCCGACGCCGCCCTCGTGCACGATGGAGGAGTTGGCGGGATGCTCCGGGAAGCCCTGATGCTGCACCGAGGCGTAGGGCGCCAGCGCGACCGGCTGTCCGGAGGCGTTCGCCACGGTGTCGGTCACCGTGAACATGAACTTGTCGTCCACCGAGATCCGGCGCGTGAAGGTCAGCCCCGCCCCGTTCGTGTAGGTCAGCACGATCGGCGAGGTCGGGGTGAGGGTCGCGCCCTGCGCCTCGGTCCACAGGGTGTCCGGCGAGGGCAGCCCCGGCACGTTCTGTCCCGTCCAGCCGAAGTCGGCGAACCAGGCGTAGGGCGCGCCGTCCGGGCGCAGCAGCTCGACGGGGGGCGAGGTCTTGTCTGGGTTCTCGCGGTACTGCGTCAGGTACAGGTCGTCGATGCGCGCCCCGCGGAGGGAAAGCGAGCCCTTCAGCGACGGCGTCAGGATCGAAACCCGCGGGCTCGCCGCCAGCGCCGCCTGACGGCTCACCGCCGCGGGCACGGCGGGACCGGGCGCCGCGCCGACGGGCGCGCCGGCCGGATGCTGCGCCTGGGCGACAGCGGCCTGATGCGCCGTCTCCGCCTGCCGGCGTTTGGCCGCAGGCTCGAGCACGAAGGTGTTGTACAGGAAGAACAACACGAGGGCGCACACGAGGAAGATGATCGTGTTGCGGGATTCTTCTTGCATCGTCGGGCGGACGCTCAATCGTCTTTCGAGGAAGAGGCGGCGGACGGAAGGACTTCAGGCGCCCGGCTGTCGCGTTCGGCGGCGAGCCTTATCAGCGCGCTTTTCACGTCGTCAAGCAGGCGCTCCCAGGGGCGGCCGATCGCCCCGCCTCGGGCGATGAACACATAGTCGAAGCCCGAACGGGCGAACTGCGGCAGCAGAAGTCGGGCCGCTTCGCGCATCCGGCGCTTGGCGCGGTTGCGCTCGACGGCGCCGCCGATCCGCTTTGTGGCGGTGAAGCCCGCCCGCACGACGGGCTTGTCGTCACGGGCCCGGGCCTGGACCACGACCGCGCCACGCGCGCACGACGGCGCCTTCGCGCACGCCAGGAACTCGGCGCGTTTCTTCAGCCTCTCGATGGTGAAGCCGGCGTCGGCCATGCCGACACCCTACAGGCCGGCGCGGCCTTAGGCGCTCAGGCGCTTGCGGCCCTTGGCGCGGCGGCGGGCCAGCACCTTCTGGCCGTTCTTGGTCGACATGCGCAGGCGGAAGCCGTGACGGCGCTTACGCACGAGGCGGGACGGTTGGTAGGTCCGCTTCACGGGACGGCTCCGGAGGATCTCAAGAAAAAATCGAGGCGCGGTGGATAGTTGAAGGGGGCGGAGGTGTCAACCTCGGCGCCTCCTACAGATCCGGCCGGATGATCGTCTTGCCGACCACCTTGCGGTCCGCCAGCGTATCGAAGGCCGCGCGCCAGTCGTCGAGGGCGAATTCCCTGTCGACGCGCGGATGCACCTTGCCCTCTTCGGCCAGCTTCCAGATCGCGTCGTGGTTCTCGCGGCCCTTCTCGGGGAACTGGCGGCCGAACTCGCCAGCGCGCACGCCAATGACCGAGAAGCCCTTGATCAGCGCGATGTTGACCGGCAGCACCGGCAGCCGCCCGGAGGTGAAGCCGATCGACAGGATGCGGCCGCCGAATGCGATGCAGCGGATGCTCTCGTCGAACACGTCGCCGCCCACCGGGTCGTAGATCACGTCCGCGCCGCGCCCGCCGGTGATCACCTTCACCTTCTCCCGGAAACCGCCGGTGACGTTCACCACCGCATCGGGCGCATATTCCCTCTCGATCACCGCCAGCTTCTCGTCGGAGGCGGAGCCCGCGATCACCTTCGCGCCCAGCACCTTTGCGAGGTCGACGGCCGCCAGTCCGACGCCGCCCGCCGCGCCGTGCACCAGCACCCATTCGCCGGGCTCCACGCGCCCGCAGCGGACCAGGCCGACGTAGGCGGTCAGATAGGCCACCGGATAGGCCGCCGCCTGGGCGAACGAGAGCCGTTCCGGCTTCTTGCGCAGGCCCGCGGCCGGCAGGACCACGTACTCGGCGAAGCCGCCGCGCCCGCCGCCGGCCACCGCATCGCCGAGCTTCAGGGTTGTGACGCCGGGCCCTACCGCGTCCACCTCGCCGGCCATCTCCATGCCGGGCGTGAAGGGCAGCGGCGGCTTGTGCTGATGCTCGCCGCGGGTCTGCATCAGGTCGGGAAAGTTCACCGCGGCGGCGCGGACCTTCACCCGCACCTCGCCCTCGGCGGGCTCCGGCGCGGGAATCTCCTTCACGCGGCAGCCGGCGTAGTCGGGCGCGAGTTCCTCGACGACCAAAGCTCTCATCTTGGCGCGCGCATCAGGCGATCCGCCCTTCGAATCCCTCGCGCACCAGCCCGGCGATCTCGCGACAGGCGACATCGGCGGCAGGCACGGCGCCCGTAAAGGCGGTGAAGCCGTGGGAGAGGCCGTCGTAGCAGCGGTAGAGCACGGGTACGCCCGCGGCCTTGAGGTTCCGGGCATAGGCCTCACCCTGGTCGAGCAGCGGATCGAAGCCCGCGGTGACCACGACGGCGGGGGCCAGCCCCGAGAGGTCCTTCTCCGCCAGCGGCGACAGTCTCGGGTCGGCGGGATTGTCCTGCGGGCCCATGTAGAGGCCCATGAACCAGTCCATCAGCGATCGGCTCAGCGGATAGGCCTCGCCGTAGGTGGTCATCGAGGCGCTCTGGCAGGCCACGTCCACCGCCGGGTAGACGAGGAGCTGCAGGGCCGGCTGCGGCTCGCCCTTGCGCTTCATCTCCTGGGCCACGATCGCGGCGAAGCCGCCGCCCATGGAATCTCCGCCCGCCGAGACCAGGCCCTTGGGGGCGCCGAATCGCTCGGTGTTGTCGCGGGCCCAGCGATAGGCGGCCAGGACATCCTCGAGCCCCGCCGGGAAGCGGTGCTCCGGCGCCAGGCGATAGTCGATCGACAGGATCGGGCCGCGGGCGCACTTGGCCAGGATGCTGCAGAAGACGTGGCTGGTCTCCAGCCCGCCGATCACGCCGCCGCCCATGTGCGCCCACACCATCAGCGGGGCGGCGGGATCCTGGGTGTCGGCGCGGTAGGCGCGGGCCGGGATCGGCCCCCCCGGCCCCGGGATGGTCAGCGACTCGCTGCGGACGCCGGCCTCGGGCGCGCCGGTGACCAGCGCGACGCCCGCGTCGTTGGCGGCCCGCGCCTGCTCGGGCGTGAGGGTCTCCATTCGCGGCGCGCCCTTCGCCTGGGCGGCCAGAAACTGGATCCGGGGATCCAGGGTGCGCCCGCCGACGTAGACCACCCCGCCGCCCGCCATCAACCGCAGGATCGGCGCCGGCAGCTTCAGCATCGTGTGCGCGATGACGCGCTGGGCAGCGGGGCTAGCCATCACCCTTGCGCCTTCGGCAGGCCCTTGAGGCCGTTGAGGATCATGGCCGTGGCGAACTCCGCCGCGCCCCTGGTGTCGATCGGGCGGCGCTCCAGCATCTTGTCGCCGACCTCGCGGGCCACGGCGATGCAGGCGGCGGCCATGTAGTCAGGATCGGAGACGGGCCCTTTGCGTCCGGCGATCGCCTCCTGCATGGCGTCGCGCACCTCGTTGAACACCGCGGTCATCTCCGGGGTCTCGCCGCGGACGTGCAGGTGCGGCTCGTCCGGCGGACGGCTGGCTTCCCAGTTCTCGTGCTCGTCGGCCAGGAAGGCGAAGTAGGCTTCCAGCGCGCGGCGGACGAAGACCTCGAAGTCGGCATGGCTCTGGGCGCGGATGCTCTTCAGGATCGGCGCGAAGCGCCGCGCGCCGTCGTCGGCCAGGGCCGCGAACACCTCCTCCTTGGAGCGGTAGTAGTTGTAGAAGGTCCCCGCCGCGAGCTCCGTGCGCCGGATGATGTCGCGCACGGTGGCGGTTTCGTAGCCGAGTTCGGAGAACACTTCCCGCGCCGCGTCCAGGATCGCCTGGCGGTTCTGGACCTTGGTCTGCTCGCGCTTGCCGACCGGTTGGAGAAAGGCGACTTGCGACATGCTCAAAAGACTCAAAAAATGACGGGTGTCATTCTACGGCGTAAGCTCTCCGTTCGGCAAGCGGGGACGCGGACGATCACACGGTGCGCTGCGCCCGGTCCTTCTCGTTCGCCGACTTGATCGCGTTGCGGGCCTGCTCCCACTCCGCGTCGCCCCAGCTCGAGAGCCTGGAATAACCGCCGCCGCCCTGCAGGTGCGAGCCGCCGTCGATGGCGATCGTCTGGCCGTTCACGTAGGCCGACAGCGGATGCAGCAGGTAGACCGCGAGGTTCGCCAGCTCGCGCATGTCGCCATTGCGCCCGAGCGGGATCGTGGGGTCATGGGCCTCCGGCCGCGTCGAACCGCCGGGATTGAGGCGCGCCCAGGCGCCTTCGGTGGGGAAGGGCCCCGGCGCGATGGCGTTGAAGCGGACGCCGCGGTTGCCCCATTCGACGGCCAGCGACTGGGTCATCACGTTCAGTCCGGCCTTCGACATGGCCGAAGGGACGGTGAAGGGTCCGCCGTGCCAGACCCACGTGGTCAGGATGGACACGACGGAGGCGTGCTTGCCCTCGGCCAGCCAGCGCTTGCCGGCGTCCAGCGTCACGAAGAACGAACCGCGGAAGACGATATTGGCGATGGCGTCGAAGCCGCGGGGGCTGAGGTCCTCGGTACGGCTGATGAAGTTCCCGGCCGCGTTGTTGACCAGGCCCGTCAGGGCGCCGCCGGCCCAGACCTGGTCCAGCATGTCGTGGATGGCTTCCGGCACACGGATGTCGCAGGCGACGCCGACGCACTTGCCGCCCGCAGCCCCATGGGCGTCCATCAGCTCCTTGGCGGTGTCCTCGACCACGCCGCCGCGACGGCCGCAGATGTAGACCTCGGCGCCCAGCATGAGGCACGCCTCGGCCATCACCTTGCCGAGCCCCGTCCCGCCGCCGGTGATCAGGATGCGCTGGCCCTTCATCAGGCCCTCGCGGAACATCAGGTCGCTCATCGCGAACTCGGCCATCGGACATCCTCCCGTCTGTCTCTTCTCTGCGGTCATCGGGCGGCCCTTCCGCCGCGTCGGTCAAGGCTCTTGACGGCGCGCCGCCGGCCACGTGGGTTAGCGCCATGGAACTGCTCCTGATCAGACACGGCCTGCCCGAGCGAAGCGCCGAGACCGACGACCCGCCGCTGTCCGCCGAGGGCCACGACCAGGCGCGCCGCGTGGCGCGCTGGCTCGCCGAGGAGCGGATCGACGCGGTTTACGCCAGCCCTATGCAGCGCGCCGTGCAGACGGCAGAGCCGTTCGTGGCCGCCGCCGGTCACGATCTGAAGCTGCATGAGGGGGTCGTCGAATACGATCGCGGCTCAGGCGCCTACACGCCCCTGGAGGTGCTCAAGCGCGAGGATTACGAGGCCTGGAAGGCTTTCGTCGCGGGCGGGCAGGGGGCCGACATCGCCCTGTTCCAGCGCACTGTCGTCCCAGCCCTTGAAGAGATTGTCGCGGCGAACTCCGGCGGGCGCGTCGCCGTCTTCTGCCATGGCGGCGTGATCAACGTCTGGACGGCGCACGTGCTCGGCATGTCGCCCCGGCTGTTCTTCGAGCCGGGCTACGCCAGCGTGCATCGCTATCTCTGCGCCCGGTCCGGCGAGCGCAACGTCGTGGCCCTCAACGAGCGGGCCCACCTGCGTGCGGACTGGCCGGCGCCGGCGCAGGCCTAGTTGTCGTTTCCAAGAAGGTTGTTCACACGCTGCCATGGTGTGAGGCCGCCGATTCCGGCGTGGGGCCGGGCGAGGTTGTAGGCGTCGGTCCAGGCGCTGGCGGCGGCGGTACGAGCGGCTGAGGAGTGGTATGGCCTGGCGTAGGCCCATTCGCGCAGACTGCTTTGGATGAAGCGCTCGGCCTTGCCGTTGGTGCGGGGCGTATAGGGCCTGGTGCGCACGTGGCGGAGGCCGGCGGCGGTCAGGAGCTGGGCGAAGCGCTTCGAGCGGTAGGCCGAGCCGTTGTCTGTCATCACGCGCTCGACGGTGACGCCGTGGCGTTCGAGCCATGCGAGCGCCCGGGCCAGGAAGGCGGTGGTGTCCTCCTGGCCTTCCGACGGCAGGATCTCGGTGTAGGCCAGCCGAGAGGCGTCATCGACGCAGACGTGCAGGAAGTCCCAGCCGCGGCCCAGATTGTGTGTCCCGGGGCCTCGGCCGCCGAAGCGGTGGCCGACGCCATCGATGCGGCCGAGCTTCTTGATGTCGAGATGGATCATCTCTCCGGGCCGCTCGCGCTCGTAGCGCACGACCGGCGGCTTCGACTCGAGCTGTTTCAGCTTGCCCATTCCCAGCCGGCGCAGCGCCAGGCCCACCGTCGAGCGCGCCATGCCAAGCGCGCGGGCGATCGCCGGTCCAGTCATCCGCCCGCGCCGCAGCTGTTCGATCTGCGCGAGCCGCCGGGCTGAGATCCTGCGCGGACATCGTCTGGGCGCCGAGCTGCGATCGTGAAGTCTCCGCTCGCCGCCCAGCCGATGCCGAGCCAACCAACGGTGCGCGGTCCGCGCCGAAACACCCGACGCCGCCGCGGCTCGCTTGACCGACCAGCCATCCTCCTCGATGCGACGGATCATCACCGCTCGACCCAACGGCGTCAGCCGGGCATTCTTGTGGACGTTCATTCGGGGCCTTCGGAGCTAGGAGTTGGTGCTTCGCAACCCCAGCCTCTCAGCCCAGCCCCGAGTGAACAACCTTCATAGCTTCGACACCTAGGCGGCGGCCGTCAGGTCCTCGCTCTCGCGCCGCAGCGCCCGCGCCAGCGCCGTGAGCAGGCCCGCGGTGCTGATCGGCAGCACGGCGTGCAGGTCGGCGCCCGCGTCCAGCGCCGCCGGCCCGGTGCGGCTTTCGGAGGACAGCGCCAGGATCGGGCGACGCCGCTGAGTGCGCTCGGCCTCCCGGCGGCGCAGCTTCTTCACCGCGGCCAGGCCGTCCTCCATGTCGATGTTGATCAGCAGCAGGTCGAAGGCGCGGTCGATGGCCGTCTCGGCGGCGCTCGCGCCGCTCGCCATCTCGACGACTTCCACCGGCACGCCGGCGTCGGCGAAGACGCTGCGGGCGAGGGTGCGCCGGTCGACGTCGGAGTCGGCCAGCAGAACCTTGATGCGGCGATAGGCGGGCCGCTCGCGACGATCCATGGCGCCCGGCCGGACGGAGTCGAGGATCAGCCGGTCGAGCAGGCTTCGCGCGTTCTCGATGGAGGCGATCATCCGCTTCAGTTCGGGTGTGTCGCAGACGCGGGTGAGAACGCTGGCGGCGCCCAGGACGCCGGTCAGTGGCCCGCGCGCATCGGCGCCGGCTTCAGGCAGGATCGCTGCCCGGTGCTCGGCCTGCTGGACGGCCTCCGACAGGCCCGCCAGCGTGCGCTCCAACTCCCGGTGGGCGGCGCGCGAGGCGTCTTCGGCGAACTTGCGGCGCAACTGCATCTCCACACGGACGGCGGCGACCTCCATGTCCACGGGTTTGCTGATGTAGTCGTTGGCGCCCATCAGCAGCGCCTCGACCACGTCCTCGCTGGCGGACTTGGCCGTCACCATGATCACCGGCAGGGAGACTTCGGAGTGCGCTTCGCGCAGGCGTCGCAGCACTTCCAGCCCATCGATGCCGGGCATCATAATGTCCAGCAGCACGAGGTCGAAGGGGTAGGTCGAGACCATCGCCAGGGCCTTCGCGCCGTCGGCGGCTTCCAGCACCTCGTAGCCCAGGCGGGTGAAGCGGCGGCGCAGCAGGCTGCGGTTATCCTCGACGTCGTCGACGACGAGCAGGCGCGGCTGGGTGCTGGTCGAGTCCATGGCTCTCGAAACCGGCTTGCGCGGGATGTGCGCGAGCCTGCTGTAGCTTTCAGCCGTTAAGCAAGTACAACCGCCTGTGGTTAAGCGTGCGTGTGCGCGCTATTCGTGCGCTCGATCAGCGCCATGGCGCCGGCGGGCGCGCGCACCTTCCCCTCATGGATCACGAAGGCGTAGACGTCGCGCGGCGCGCGGGGGGCCTCCTCGGGCGAGACGGCGGCCAGGTCGTCGGGCCGCCCGCCCGCGGCATAGGTCTCGAAGCGCCGCGCCCAGAGATCGAGATCGCCCGCCGCATAGGCGGTCTCCACGTCGTCGGATCCGGTCTGCAGGCGGGCGTAGACGAACGGTCCCGTGACGTCGGGGATCATCGGGTAGCTGGCGTGGTCGGCGAGCACGACCGCAACGTCGTGCTTGCGGCAGAGGGCCACGAATTCCGGGACCTTGAAGCTGTCGTGCCGCGGCTCGACGGCGTGCTGGATCGCGATCCCGTCCTGCTTGCGCGGCAGCAGTTTCAGGAAACCCTCGAAGTCGTCCGGGTCGAACTTCTTGGTCCCCATGAACTGCCACAGGATCGGGCCCAGCCGGTCGCCCAGCTCGGCCAGGCCCTGGCCCATGAACTTCGCCATCGACTCGCCCATGTCGGCGAGCACCCGCCGGTTGGTGCAGAAGCGGGAGGCCTTGACGGTGAACTTGAAGCCGTCGGGCGTACAGGCCCGCCACTTCGCCCAGCTCTCCGGCTTGAAGGTGGAATAGTAGGTGCCGTTGATCTCGATGGCGCTGACGTGGCGGGCCGCATATTCCAGCTCGTCGGCGTGCTTCAGCCCCTTGGGGTAGAACACGCCGCGCCAGGGCTCGAAGGTCCAGCCTCCCATCCCGGCCCGGATGCGACCCGCCGCCGCCATCGGATTACTTCCGCTGCGAGGCGGTCTTGTCGCGCGCCGCCTTGAACTCCGAGTTCGGATACCAGGTCGGCCACTCGCGGGAGTTGGCCAACTGACGGCCCAGGTCATAGAGCAGGTCAACGTCCTCGGCCATGCCGGTCAGGTCCCACTTCGGGTCGAACTGGTCGGACGGCTGGTGGTAGTGCAGCTTCGTATAGGTCTCCGCCGCCAGCTCGCCGGCCGCCTTGCCGCCCTTCACCAGGTCGATGCCCGAGCCGAACGAGATCGCCGGCACGCCCTCCTTGGCGAACGAGAAGTGGTCGGAGCGGAAGAAGTGGCCCGCGCCGGGGTTCGGGTCCGGCGTGAAATAGCGGCCGTGCGTCTTGGCGACCTTGATCAGATCATCCTGCAAGGTCAGGCCGCCCTGGCCGGAGGTGGTGATGTCGCGGGTCGGCCCGGCGGGCGACAACGCGTCCATGTTGATGTCCGCCACCGTCGTCGCCAGCGGATAGAGCGGGTGGGTGGCGTAGTACTCAGAGCCCAGCAGCCCCTGCTCTTCGGCGGTCACGGAGAGGAACTCGACCGTGCGCTGGGTGCGCGGCGCGTGCGCGAACGCCCGGCCGAGCTCGATCAGCGCCGCCGTGCCGGTGCCGTTGTCGACCGCGCCGTTGTAGATCCGGTCGCCGGTCTTGTCCGGGGCGCCGACGCCCAGGTGGTCCCAGTGGGCGGAGTAGATCACCCGCTCGTTCGGATGGGTCGTGCCGGGCAGCACGCCCACGATGTTGTGGGAGATGACGTTCTTCTTGGCGACGTTGAAGTCGGTCGAGAAGGTCACGCCCTTCAGCACGACCGGCTGGAAGGCCCGCGTCTGCGCCTCCTTCTTCAGCGCATCATAGTCGAGGCCAGCCTTCTTGAAGAGCTCGACGGTCGGCTCGTGCTGGATCCAGGCCTCCACCGGCACGTGGGCCGCGGCGGGATCCTTGCGGGTGATGTCGAACACCGCGCCGGTGTTGGAGTTCTTCACCACGGCCCAGCCGTAGGAGGCGGGCTTGGTCTCGTGGATGACGATCATGCCCAGCGCGCCCCGCCGGGCCGCTTCCTCGTACTTGTACGTCCAGCGGCCGTAGTAGGTCATCGCCTTGCCGCCGAAGTCGCACCCATTTTCGCATTTGGGCGCGGTCTCGAAATCGGGGTCGTTGACCAGCACCAGGGCCACTTTCCCGTGCAGGTCCATGCCCTTGTAGTCGTCCCAGTGCCGCTCCGGGGCGGTCACGCCATACCCCACGAACACCACTGGGGCGTTCTTGATGTCGATGTGGGTCTGGCCGTTCTGGGCCGGCAGGATGGCCACCTGGTCGCCCTGGGTCATCTCTTCCGTCTGGCCGTTCACGGTGAAGGCGATCTTCATCGGGCCGGTGATCTGGAAGCGGGTAAGCGGCACGGCCTGGGTCCAGGCGCGGCCGGACTTGGTCTTGTCGCCGCCCGGCTTCAGACCGTCTTCCTTGAACTGCTTGATGATGTACGCGACGGTCCGGGTCTCGCCGATCGTGGCGATGCCGCGGCCCTCGAAGGCGTCGGACGACAGCACCTTGTCGTCGGCCTTAAGCCGCGTGGGGCTGATCGGCCCTTGCGCCGCCACGGCGGAGCCCGAAATCAACGCGGCCGTCGCCGCAAACAGGACAAGCTTTTTCATCTTCACTGGACCCCCAGGGCGCAAAGTTGCGCGCGACCCTAGCGGCGGGAACCGGAATCCGCCAGCGGGCGCCCCGGCAAAGTTGAGCCGCGCGGGCAGGGCCCGCTGCGACAGGAAGAAATCGCACGAAGAGGTTGAGCTCGATTGGCTTGCAGCCACGCAGGCCCCGGTCTAGGGCGTCGCAGGCGCCGCTTTGTCTTGGGCGCACTCGCCGAATTCGGGTATGCGGGCCCCCAGCGCCGATGTCGGGCGGGGCGCGGTGAAGAACGTCTTCGAAGGACGCACGCCGCATCCGAACCTGGCGCTCGCGGCGACTATCGGACGAACGGGGGCTAGACCTTACTCTTCATGCGCATCGCTCGGACGGCAGCTCTGCTTGCGAGCCTGACGCTCGCCGCCTGCGCCCATGCGCGCCAGGCCGACGTGCGCCTGCCCGCCGCCTACGAGGCGCCGCAGCCCGCCGCGGGGACCGCGCCCGTCGCCCTCGACCGCTGGTGGACCGCCTTCGACGATCCGCAGCTGGACGGCCTGATCGCACACGCGCTCACCGCCAATCCGGACGCCCGCAGCGCCGCCGCCCGGTTGCGCGAAGCCCGCGCCACCGCCGAAAGCAGCCTCACGCAGTTCCTCCCGCAGGGCGATGCGACCGCCTCGGCCCGGCGCACACACACCCAGCAGCTCTCCGGGACGGTCATCAACTTCCCGGGCTTCTCCACCAGCGGCACGAGCGAGCAGGACGCGGCGAATCTCAACGTCTCCTGGGAGATCGACCTCTTCGGGCGGATCTTCGGCGCGTCGCGCGCGGCCCGCGGCGACGTCGCCACCGCCGAGTTCGACTACGAGGCCACGCGCTGGAGCCTCGCCGCTCAGCTCGCCGACGCCTACTTCCAGGCCCGCGGCTACGCCATCCAGCTCGCCGACGCCCAGGAGGCGGTGCAGATCGAGCAGGGGCTCTATGACGTCGCCGAGAAGCGCGCCCAGCGCGGCCTGGGAACCACGGCGGACGCCGACCGCATCGCCGGCGATCTCGCCCAGGCGCGCGCCACGGCCGAGAACCAGAAGGCGCTGCTGCAGGCGGAGCGGCGCCAGGTGCTGATCCTCGCCGGCCGGCCGATCGACCCGACCGCCAGCCTGTCGGTCCCCGCGCAGGTGGGCCGCATCCCGCAGGTGCCGGCCACCCTGCCGAGCCAGCTGCTGGAGCGACGCCCCGACATCCGTGAGGCCCAGGCCCGGGTGGAATCCGCCTCCGGCCGGCTGCTGCTGCAGGACCTCGCCTTCTTCCCGACCTTCACCCTGACGCCCGGCGTCGGCTGGTCGCGGGTGGTGCAGCCCGGCTTCCGGTCCACCTCCGACAGCTGGACGCTCGGCGGCAGCCTCACCCAGCCGGTGTTCTCGATTCCCCGGCTGCTCCTCGACCTCAAGGCCCAGAACGCCCGCACCGAGGAAGCCGTGCTGGGCTACGAGAAGGCCGTGCAGACCGCCTTCGGAGAGGCCGAGGGCGCGCTCGTCAACCTCGACGCCGACCGCCGCCGGGTGGCGATCCTGACCGAGGGCGAGGCTCGCGCACGGCGCGCCTACGACGCCGCGCGGCTGGGCTACGAACGCGGCCTCACCGATCTCGACACCGCGCTGAACGCCGAGCAGACCTGGCGCTCCGCCCGCATCCAGCTCACCTCCGCCCGCATCCAGGGCCTGCGCCAGGCCGTGGCCGCCTACAAGGCGATCGGCGGCGGCTGGCCGGGCGCCGACCTTCCGACCTCCGAGCAGGCCCGCTGAGATGAGCCCCGCATGAGACCCCGCGTCCTCCTCCTCTCGCTCGCGCTCGCCGCCGTGGCGCTCTCCGGCTGCAAGCGGCCGCCGCCGGCCCACGCGGCCGACGCTTCGCAGGCGCGCGCCGTCAGCGTCGTGCGCGTGCAGTCGCAGGTGATCGAGGGCTCGCTCACGGCCACCGGCGACCTGCTGCCGCGCGAGCAGGCGGCCGTCCTGCCGGAGGTGGCCGGCTACCGCGTGCAGCGCGTCCTCGCCGACGTGGGCGATTGGGTGAAGAAGGGTCAGGTGCTGGTCCAGCTCGACCCCGCCCTGCTCGAGGGCCAGCTCGCCCAGGCCCAGGCGCAGTACCAGCAGGCCGTAGACCAGGCGAACCGCGTCAAGGGCCTCGACAACTCCGGGGTGCTCTCGGCCGAGCAGATCGAGCAGCGGCGCATCCAGGTGCGCGTCGCCGCCGCCCAGCTGCGCGACCTGCAGACCCGCCGCCGCATGATGCAGGTGACCTCACCGGTGTCCGGCCTCGTGCTGCAGAAGAATGTCCAGCCCGGAGACCTCTCGGCGCTCGGCGGCACGCCCTATTTCCTGCTGGCCCGAGACGGCGAGATCGAGCTGCAGGCGCAGCTCTCCGAAGCCGACCTCGCGAAGGTGCATCCGGGCAGCGCGGTGATGGTCACCCTGCCCGACGGGTCGGTGGTCAACGGGGCCGTGCGCCTGGTCAGCCCGCAGATCGACGCCCAGACCAAGCTCGGCTACGTCCGCGTCCGCTTGCCGGTGCGCTCCGACGTCCGCTCCGGCGGCTTCGCCCGTGCGGTGTTCGTGGGCGCCGCCTCGACCGCGCCCAGCGTGCCCGACACCGCCATCAGCTATGACGCCGACGGAGCCAGCGTGATGGTCGTCGAGCCGAACGACCGCATCCACCGGGTGCTGGTGGAGACCGGACCCCGCGGCGGCGGCTGGGTGCAGCTGATCAAGGGCCCGCCGGTCGGCACGCCGATCGTGCGCGCCGCGGGCGGCCTGCTGCTGGACGGCGACCTCATCCGGCCGGTGGAGGAAGCCGCGCCCGCCGCGCAGCCCGCGCCGTCCCCAGGCGCGCGTCGATGAGCGATCCGATCCACCGGCCGACGATCCGGATCTCCGCCTGGGCGATCAAGAATCCCGTCCCCGTGGCGGTGCTGTTCATCGCCCTCGTGATGGCCGGCCTGATCGCCTACACGGGCCTGCCCATCAAGCAGTACCCCAACGTCTCCTTCCCCGTGGTCGCGGTCACCGTCACCGAGAACGGCGCCGCGCCCGACCAGATGGAGACCCAGATCACCCGGCCGGTCGAAGACGCCATGGCCGGCATCGCCGGCGCGCGGAACGTCTATTCGACGATCACCGAGGGCGTCTCGACCACCTCCATCGAGTTCGAGCTTGGCGAGGACCTGCAGAAGAAGACCGACGAGGTGCGCCAGCGCGTCGCCCAGGTCCGCGCCCAGCTGCCCAAGGACATCGACGAGCCGATCGTCCAGCGCGTGGAGATCGAGGACCGGCCGATCCTCACCTTCGCCGTGGCGAATCCCCGGATGGACGCCGCCCAGCTTTCCTGGTTCGTGGACGAGACGGTCGCCAACACGCTCCAGTCGCTGCCCGGGGTCGCTGGCGTCAGCCGCGTGGGCGGCGTGACCCGCGAGATCAACGTCATCCTCGATCCGGACAGGATGGCCGCGCGGGGGCTCACCGCGCCGCAGGTCAACAACGCCCTGCGCTCCATCTCGCTGGATGCGCCCGGAGGGCGCCTGCAGGTCGGCGGGCAGGAGCAGACCCTGCGCGTCATGGGCTCGGTGAAGACCGTCGAGCAGCTGCGCAACCTCTCGATCCCGACCACCGCAGGGAGGTACGTGAAGCTGACCGACGTCGCCGACGTCGGCGACGGCTCGAGCGAGGTGCGCGGCTTCGCCCGCCTGAACGGCCGGCCGGTGGTGGGCTTCAACGTCTCCAAGACCAAGGACTCCAGCGACGTCACCGTCGAGGACGAGGTCAAGCAGGCGCTGGCCAAGCTCTCCACCCAGAACCCGGCAGTGAAGTTCACCCCCATCGCCCGCCCGGGGCAGGGACTGTCGTTCGCCAAGATCTTCTCCTCGGTGGACGAGACGCGGGCGAGCTTCACGGCGACCCAGCACGTGCTGGCCGAGGGCATGCTGCTGGCCGCCCTGGTGGTGTTCCTGTTCCTGCGCGACTGGCGCGCCACCGCGATCGCCGCGATCGCCATGCCGGTCTCGCTGATCCCGACCTTCTTCGTGATGAACCTGGCCGGGTTCTCGCTGAATGTGGTGACTCTTCTCGCGCTGACGCTGGTCATCGGCATCCTGGTCGATGACGCCATCGTCGAGATCGAGAACATCGAGAAACGGGTGGCCACGGGGGTGAGGCCCTTCCAGGCCGCCATGGAAGGCGCCGACGCCATCGGCCTGGCGGTGGTGGCGACCACCATGGCGATCGTCGTGGTCTTCACGCCGGTCAGCTTCATGAAGGGCATGGCCGGCCAGTTCTTCAAGGAGTTCGGCCTGACCGTTTCGGTGGCGGTGCTCTTCTCGCTGCTGGTGGCCCGCCTGCTGACCCCGCTGATGGCCGCCTATCTGATGAAGCCCACCGCGCGGCCGCATCCGCGCAAGCCGTTCCAGGGCTTCTACCGCAACGCACTGGAATGGGCGCTCGACCACCGGATCGTGGCCTCGATCCTGGGCGGCGTGATCTTCATCGCCTCGGTGTTCCTGGTGCCCATGCTGCCCAAGGGCTTCCAGCCGGCGGGCGACCCCGACTACCTCTATGTGAACATCCAGGGCCCGCCCGGCGCGACGGCCTCCGACATGGAGGGCGTGGCCGCCCGCATCAACACCATCTTCCAGGGCGACCCGAACATCACCGGTGTCTTCGTCCAGGTGGGTTCGACGGCCAGCCAGGGCTTCGGTCCGGGCAGTGGCGGCGGCGGCGGCGACCTGCGCAGCGGCACGGCCACCATCCTGCTGAAGTCCGACCGGCACGTCACCGGTGACCAGCTCCGCGCCAAGTACCGCACCGCCCTTCGCCAGATCCCGGACGCGCGCGTGGACTTCCTCGACTTCCAGGGGCAGGCCGGGGTGCAGCAGATCCTCGCGGGCAACGACCCGGTCGCGCTGAACCGCGCCGCGCTCGAGCTGCAGCGCGAGATGCGCACCATCCCGATCATCTCCGATCCCCGGCCCTCGGTGCCGCCGACCGGGCCCGAGGTGGTGATCCGGCCAAAGCCCGCTGAGGCCGCCCGGCTCGGCGTCTCGGCCGACAGCATCGCCACCATCGCGCGCGTTGCGACCGTCGGCGACGTGGACGCCAACGTGCCGAAGATGGACGAGGGCGAGCGGCGCATCCCGATCCGCGTCCGGCTGCCGGAGAACGCCCGCGCCGACCTCGCGCGGCTGGGCGCCATGCAGGTGCCGACCGCCTCGGGCGGGACCACGCGCCTCGACGAGGTGGCGAACATCTCCTTCCAGGCCGGCGCGTCCCAGATCTCGCGGCTCAACCGCAAGCGCCAGATCACCATCGAGGCGGCGCTCAACGGGGCGGAGCTCGGCCAGGCCACCGCCGCCATCCAGAAACTGCCCATCATGCGTCACCTGCCGCCAGGCGTGACGCCGGCCGACATCGGACAGCAGGAGGCGATGCGCGAGCTCTTCTCCTCCTTCGGCATGGCGATCTTCGCCGGCGTCTCGATGATTTTCGGCGTGCTGGTCCTGCTGTTCCGCTCCTTCTTCAAGCCGGCGGTGATCCTCTCGGCCCTGCCGCTGGCGGTGGGCGGCGCCTTCCTGGGCCTGCTCCTCTTCCACCTGTCGCTGTCGATCCCTTCGCTGATCGGCTTCCTGATGCTGCTGGGGCTCGCGGCGAAGAATTCCATCCTGCTCGTCGAGTACGCCATCGAGGGCGAGCGGGCCGGGCTCTCGCAGCGCGAGGCGCTCATCGAGGCCTGCCGCGAGCGCGCGCGGCCGATCGTCATGACCACCGTGGCCATGGCGGCCGGCATGCTTCCCACCGCCTTCGCGTTGGAAAAGGGCGCGGAGTTCCGCCAGCCGATGGCGGTGGCGGTGATCGGCGGCCTCATCACCTCGACCATGCTCTCGCTGGTCCTGGTGCCGGTGGTCTACGAGTTCGTGGACGATTTCGAGCAGTGGCTGCGGCCCAAGCTCGCCCGCCTGATCACACCGCCGCTCGCCCCGCCTCAGCCGGCGCCCGAAGACCGGCTGTAAGGCTCGACTCCGGCCACGCCGCGGGCGCACCCTGACCTCCTCGGCAGGGAGGCGCAGATGACCTCGACCTACAGGCTCTATGGCGGGCTGGGCTCGCCCTATTCCATGAAGATGCGCGCGGTGATGCGCTACCGCCGGCTGCCGCACCAGTGGATTTCCGGCGCGCCGCCGGAGGTGATGAGCGAGCTGTTCTCCAAGGTGAAGGCGCCGGTCATCCCGGTGCTCGTCTTCGCCGACGGGACGGTGATGAACGACTCCACCCCGCTGATCCACGAGCTGGAGCGGCGCCATCCCGCGGAGCGCTCCGTCGTGCCGCAGGACGAGGCGCAAGCCTTCCTGGCCGCGCTCCTGGAGGACTTCGCCGACGAGTGGGGCACGAAGGCGATGTTCCACTACCGCTGGTTCCGCGACCGAGACCAGCAGCAGATGAGCCGCTGGCTCGCCTTCGACCGCCTGCGCGGCAAGGGCCGCGACGCCATCGAGCACGCCGCCCGGACCTTCCGCGAGCGCCAGGTAAGCCGCATGGCTCTCGTCGGCTGCACGCCTCAGAACGCACCGCTGATCGAGGCCACGGCCGACCGGATCATGGACATCCTGGACCGCCTGGCGACGGAGGAGGCCTACCTCTTCGGCTCGCGGCCCTCGCTTGCCGATTTCGCCTGGTACGGCCAGCTCTCGCAGCTCGCCAGCGACCCGACGCCCCACGACGCCATGCAGGCGCGCGCGCCCTACCTGATGCGCTGGTTGGTCAACATCGACGACGCGAGCGGCGTCGACGGCGCCTGGCGCGATCCGGCCCTGCCGCCGACGGAGGCCGTCACCGACCTGCTGGCGCTCGCCGGCGACATCTATCTGCCGTTCCTGGAGGCCAACGCCCGCGCCGCCGCGGCCGGCGAGGCGACCTTCACAGTCGAACTCTGCGGCCGCCCCTACAGCCAGGGCGTCTTCCGCTATCAGGTGAAGTGCCTGGCCGAGCTCCGCGCCGCCTACGGACGCCTTTCGCCGCCCGCCCGCCGCAACGTCGACCCGCTGCTGGAAGCCGCCAATATCCGGGCGGTGCTGGCGGCGGCGGAGGTGGCTTGAAATCCTTGGGGGAGCATCTGCAGCCTCAGATCTCCCCCCTGATCGCTTTCGCGAACAGGTCCGGATCCACGTTGCCGCCGGACACCACCAGGCCGACGGTCCCGCCGGCCGGCGGCTTGACCTTTGCCGTCAGCAGGGCGGCCAGCCCGACGCATCCACCGGGCTCGACGACGAGCTTCAGCGTCGTGAAGGCGTAGCGCATCGCCTCGGCCACCTCGGCGTCGGTGACGCCCACGGCGCCGGACAGGTTCCGCTGCATGATCGGAAACGTCAGCGCGCCCGGCGCGGGGCTCTCCAGGGCGTCACAGAGCGAGCGGGCCTCGGGCTTCAACGTGACGCGCTCGCCCGCCTCCAGCGAGCGGCGGGTGTCGTCGTAGGCCGCGGGCTCCACGCCCCAGATCGCCGTCGCCGGCGAGAGGGCCTTCACCGCCAGGGAAATTCCCGCGATCAGACCGCCGCCGCTGATCGGGGTGAGCACGACATCCAGGGCGCCGCCGGCGGCCTGCGCCTGCCGCACGAGCTCCAGGCCGACCGTGCCCTGGCCGGCGATGATCGCCGGGTCGTCGAAGGAGGGGACGACGACCGATCCATTCTCCTTGGCGATGGCGTTGGCGATCTCCTCACGGCTCTCCCTCAGCCGGTCGTAGAGCCGGACCTGCGCGCCATAGGCCTTCGTGGCGGCGACCTTGATGGCCGGGGCGTCGGACGGCATCACGATGATGGCGGGCACGCCGAGCAGCCTCGCCGCCAGCGCCACGCCCTGTGCATGGTTGCCGGAGGAGAAGGCCACGACGCCGCGTGTGCGCTCGTCTGCGCTCAGCTGCGCCAGGCGGTTGTAGGCGCCGCGGAACTTGAAGGCGCCCACCCGCTGGAGGGTCTCGGGCTTGATGAGCACCCGCGCGCCGATCCGTTCCGACAGCGCCGGGCTTTCGATCAGCGGCGTGACGACCGCGTGGCCGGCCAGCCGGGCGGCCGCAGCCTCGACGTCGGCGAAGGAAACCCCGCTCACTTGGCGAACACCATGGCGTCGTCGGCGAAGGCCTTGAACTCCAGCGCGTTGCCCGACGGGTCGAGGAAGAACATGGTCGCCTGCTCTCCGGGCTGGCCTCGGAAGCGGACGGTGGGCTCGATGACGAACCTGGTCCCCGCCGCCTTCAGCTTCGCGGCCAGATCCTCCCATTCCGGCAGGGTCAGGATCACGCCGAAGTGACGGACCGGCACGTCTTCGCCGTCGACGGCGTTGGTCGCCCTGTGGCCGGCCTCGGCGGGTGAGAGGTGCGCCACGATCTGGTGGCCGCGGAAATCGAAGTCGACCCAGTCCTCGCTCGACCGTCCCTCGGGACAGCCCAGCAGACCGCCGTAGAAGGCCCGCGCTTCGGCGAGGTCGCGCACCGGAAACGCCAGGTGGAAACGGGGGATGTCCATGGCGCGGTGAATACCTCCTGGTTCCGCGCCGCGCGAGAGGCCTTCCACGGATTGCGGCGATCGCTAAGGTGGGCGCCTCTTCCAGGGGGAATCGGCATGATCCGGAGGATGGCGATCGCGGCTACGGCCGCGACGGCGGCGCTCGCCTGCGCGGGGAGCGCCGGCGCTGCGGAGCTCTTGCTGGGCGCCTACATCCATGACGCGGCCTTCATCGGCGGCGCGCTCGGCACCGGGTCGGCGGACCGGGAGAAGGGCGCAGACATCGAGCTCGGCCTCCGCTCCGGGCGCATCCAGGCGCTGCGGCTGATCGGCTCGCCCCAGGCCCACGGCTTCGTCTCGATCAACACCGACCGCACGAGCGACTTCGTGGCGGCCGGGCTGTCCTGGCCGATCCGCATCACCGACCGCTTCTATTTCCGCCCCGGCCTCGGGCTCGCCTACACCGACGGCAAGGTGGACCTGCCGCCCGTCAACGCCCCGGGGCTTGCGCCGCCGGAGATCCAGCGGCGGCTGCACCTCTACGAGACGCGCATCGACTTCGGCTCGCGCACCCTCTTCGAGCCCGAGCTCAATCTCGGCTACCACGTCACGCCGCGCATGAGCGTCGAGCTCTCCTGGGTGCACATCTCCAACGGCGAGATCTTCCACCACGGCAAGAACCAGGGGCTTGACGACGTGGGCGCGCGGATGGTCTACGCCCTCGGCGCCCGCTGACAGCGGCGCGTCCAACCCTATCCACGATCCCCCGCCGAGCACCTGTCGAAGGGCGGTGGTGATCCAACCGGGCAGGTTGGAGGGTCGTACCCGATGGCCAACGTCACGGTGATCGGCGCCCAGTGGGGCGACGAAGGCAAGGGCAAGCTCGTCGACTGGCTGTCGAACCGCGCCGACGTCGTCGTGCGCTTTCAGGGCGGACACAACGCCGGCCACACGCTGGTCGTCGGCAACCAGACCTACAAGCTCAGCCTGCTTCCCTCGGGGGTCGTGCAGGGCAAGCTCTCGGTGATCGGCAACGGCGTGGTGGTCGATCCCTGGCACCTGCTGGACGAGATCGAGCGCATCGGGGCCCAGGGCGTCTCCGTAACGCCGGACCTGCTGATCCTGGCCGACAACGCCTGCCTGATCCTGCCCTTGCACAAGGATTTGGACCAGGCGCGCGAGGCCGCCGCGGCGAACAAGATCGGCACCACCGGGCGCGGCATCGGCCCGGCCTATGAGGACAAGGTGGGCCGCCGCGCCATCCGTGTCGCCGACCTCGCCGACCGCGCGGCCCTGGAGGCGAAGATCGACCGCCTGCTCGCCCACCACGCGCCGCTGCGCCGGGGCCTGGGTCTGCCCGAGGCGGACGGCGAGGCCTTGCTGGCCCGCCTGGAGGCGATCGCGCCCAAGGTGCTTGCCTACGCCCAGCCGGCGTGGCTGAAGCTGAACGAGGTCGCCAAGGCGGGCCGCCGGGTGCTGTTCGAAGGCGCACAGGGCGCCTTGCTGGACGTCGATCACGGCACCTACCCCTATGTGACCTCGTCGAACACTGTGGCCGGGCAGGCAGCGGCGGGCTCTGGCTTGGGCGCCAAGGCGACGGGCTACGTCCTCGGGATCGTCAAGGCCTACACGACCCGTGTCGGCGAGGGCCCGTTCCCGACCGAGCTCACCGACGAGGTGGGCCAGCACCTGGGAACCGTCGGGCGCGAGTTCGGCACGGTCACGGGCCGCGCCCGCCGCTGCGGCTGGTTCGACGCCGCCCTGGTGCGCCAGTCCGTGGCGCTGAACGGGATCGTGGGAGTGGCGCTGACCAAGCTCGACGTTCTGGACGGCCTCGCCACCCTGAAGATCTGCACCGGCTATCGGCTGGACGGGCGCGAGCTGTCCTATCTGCCGGCGGGGCTGAAGGCGCAGGGCGAGCTCACGCCGGTCTACGAGGAGATGGAAGGCTGGAGCGAGAGCACCCACGGCGCGCGCTCCTGGCGCGACCTGCCGGCCGCCGCCGTCAAGTACGTCCGCCGGGTCGAGGAGCTGATCGGCGCGCCCGTGGCGCTGCTCTCCACCAGCCCGCAGCGCGACGACACCATCATGATGCGCGACCCCTTCCAGGACTGATCGCCCGCCCGGGCGCGCGCTTCTTACCCGTTTTGGGGCGCCGAGGTCGGATAACGCCGGTCTCGTAATCCGTTCTTTACCGACGCGGTCCTACGCACGGTTAACCGGAGCCGGCTTTTGTTCGACAACGACGCCAAAGTCATCCAGCGCATGGCGCCCCTGCTGCAGCGGGTGCTGATCGTGGATCCGCACGCCGCGAACGCGCGGCTGCTGGGCGAACTGCTGCGCGACATGTTCCATTGCCAGGTCTGGGCCTCGCCGACGGACCAGAAGGCGCTGAAGCTCGCCGGATCGATCGATCCCGACATCGTTTTCCTGGAGATGAACGCCGAAGGCGTCGACGGCGTGGAGTTCACCCGGAAGCTCCGCCGTAGCCATCTCGCCTGCCGCCAGGCGCCGGTCATCGTGACCACCAGTCACGCCACCGCGGCCGGCATCCTTGCCGCCCGCGACGCCGGCGTGCACGAGTTCCTGCGCAAGCCGTTCACCGTGAAGGACCTGCTGCGCCGCCTCGAGGCCGTGACGCTGCGGCCGCGCGACTGGATCGAGGCGGTGGATTACGTCGGTCCCGACCGGCGGCGGTTCAACTCCGGAGACTACTCGGGTCCCCTGAAGCGCCGCTCCGACATCCCGGCCACGCCGGACGGGGAGCGGATGGCCCAGGCGCTGAAGATCCTGCGTTCGGCGATCGCCGCCGTCGACAAGGACCCCGACCAGGCCTTCCGCGCTCTGCAGGCCCAGGCCCTGGAGCTGAAGTCCGCCGGGGCCAAGGCGGGCGACATGAAGCTGACCGCAGCCGCGGTCGATCTCCAGCAGTACCTCGCCGAGGTGGAGCGCACCGGCCGCTACGAGCCGGCCGAGCTCTCCCGGCGGGCGGCTCCGTTGCTGGCCTATCTGCCGAAGAACGAAGCCGGCTCCGTCGCGGCCTGACCTCCCGCAAGGGGAGCCCGGCTCAGGCCGTCACCAGGTTCCGTTCCTCGGCGGCGGTGCGCATCGCCTTCTGCAGCTTCTCGAAGGCGCGGACCTCGATCTGGCGCACCCGCTCGCGGCTGACGCCGTACTGCGACGCCAGGTCCTCGAGCGTGGTCGGGTCGTCCTTCAACCGCCGCTCCGTCAGGATGTGCCGCTCGCGGTCCGTGAGCTCGGCCATCGCCTCCTCGAGCAGGCTCATGCGGATCGAGCGCTCCTCGTTCTCGGCGACCAGGTGCTCCTGGGACGGCGTGTCCTCGTCCACCAGCCAGTCCTGCCACTCGCTCTCGCTTTCCGAGCGCAGCGGCGCGTTAAGCGAGGCGTCGCCGCCGGACAGGCGGCGGTTCATGGAGATCACCTCCTCGTCGAGGACGCCCAGCTTGGTGGCGATCTGGCGGACCTGGTCGGGGTGCATGTCGCCCTCTTCCAGGGCGCTGATCTCGCTCTTCGCCTTGCGGAGATTGAAGAACAGCTTCTTCTGCGCCGCCGTGGTGCCCATCTTCACCAGGCTCCACGAGCGCAGGATGTATTCCTGGATCGAGGCGCGGATCCACCACATGGCGTAGGTGGCCAGCCGGAACCCCTTGTCGGGGTCGAACTTCTTCACCGCCTGCATCAGGCCCACATTGCCCTCGGAGATCACTTCCCCGATCGGCAGGCCATAGCCGCGGTAGCCCATGGCGATCTTGGCCACGAGGCGCAGGTGGCTGGTGACGAGCTTGTGGGCGGCCTCCGGGTCCTCGTGCTCCTGCCAGCGCTTGGCCAGCATGAACTCCTCGTCCTTGGCGAGCATGGGGAACTTCCGGATCTCCGAAAGATACCGGCTCAGGCCGCCTTCAGGCGACATGACGGCGAGCGCATTTGCGGCCATGGACTATCCCCTCTGGTTTCCCGGACGTTTCGGGCCGTCGCGCAGGCGCGCGCACAGGACCGTCCGCCCCCTCCAACCGATCAGATAGGCACTGGGTTGCGGCGGCGGTAGGTCGCATGGGGAGGGCGACCCGAAAAATCCGACTGCTGGAGTCAAGTTTTTAGCTTCCGAAGTTGGCCCCTTCAAGGCAGGCTTTCTCACAAGCTCAGCAGCTCTCCTTCACAAAGGACGCATCCGGTGCGCGATCTCCGACAGCCCTGTCGGACTCTCCGCCGCCCGCGCGTCCTTGGGCCAGACCTCGCCCAATCCAGACTTCGCCCAACCCGTGGAGGCCGCCCATGACAAGGATCAATCCGTTCCTCTGGTTCGACACCCAGGCGGAGCCGGCCGCACACCTCTACGTCTCGATATTTCCGAACTCGAAGATCACCGCCGTCGCCCGCAACACCGAGGCCGCGCCAGGGCCGACGGGCCGAGTGCTGACGGTGGAGTTCGAGCTCGACGGCCGCACCTTCGTGGCCCTGAACGGCGGGCCCGCGCACAAGCTCACAGAAGCCTTTTCCCTGCAGATCGGCTGCGAGACCCAGGCCGAGGTCGATCGCTACTGGGACGCGCTCACGGCCGACGGCGGAGAGCCTGGTCCCTGCGGTTGGCTGAAAGACCCCTTCGGCCTCTCCTGGCAGGTGGTCCCCAACCTGCTGCCCAAGCTGCTCACCAGCTCCGACCGCACCCGCGCCAACCGGGTGATGGCCGCCATGATGCAGATGCGCAAGCTGGACATCGCGGCCCTGCAGGCCGCCGCGGACGGCGTGCCGGCCGCGGGCTAGAGGGCCGCCAGCAAGGCCTCCAGCCGCGCCATGTCTTCCGGCGGCGCGCTCTCGAACCGCAGCGCCTCGCCCGTGACCGGATGCCGGAACCCCAGCACGGCGGCGTGCAGCGCCTGGCGCACCAGGCCCGCCTCGGAGATCGCGCGGCGCACGGGCTCGGCGGGCGGTCCTGAGCCGTAGATCGGATCGCCCAGGCAGGGGCAGCCCTTGGAAGCCAGGTGCACCCGGATCTGGTGCGTGCGCCCGGTCTCCAGCCGGCAGGCCAGCCGCGCTGCGAGCGGCCGGGCTTCCGGTCCGAAGATGCGCTCCACCGCATAGTGCGTCACCGCCGCCCGGCCGCCGGTCTTCACGAGGGCCATCTTCTTGCGGTCATGGGTCGAGCGTGCGATCGCGCCCTCGATCGTCCCCTTGCGCGCGGGGGGCGCGCCGCGGGTGAGCGCGACGTAGACACGCTCGATGTCGTGGGCGGTGAACAGGGCCGCGAGCCCCCGGTGCGCCGTGTCCGCCTTCGCCGCGACGACGATGCCGGAGGTGTCCTTGTCGATGCGGTGCACGATGCCGGGCCGCGCCACCCCGCCCACGCC
>JAGWSE010000177.1 GCA_028869395.1 Alphaproteobacteria bacterium
CCCGGTGACCCTGGCGCGGCTGGCCGCGGGAGAAAGCGTCGAGTACCTGCCGGCCGAGGGGCTCGGCGGCTTCGACCTCGTGCTCAGCTACACAGGCGGAGAAGCCCTCGTTCGGCTGGAGCGCGACCTCGGCGCGCGCCGCGCTCTGCCGCTCTACGGACACGTTGATCCCGACGCCCACCGGCCGGCGGCGCCGGATGCAAACTTTGCCTGCGACCTTTCCTACCTCGGCACCTTCGCCGCCGACCGGCAGAGGACGGTGGAGATGTTGTTCGCTCAGCCGGCGCGCCTCCGACCCGGAATGCGTTTCCTTCTGGGCGGATCTGGTTACGACAACCGCTTTCCCTGGACCCCCAACATCTATTTCCGCGACCATGTGGCGCCTCCGGAGCATTGCGCCTTCTTCGCCTCCTCGCGTCTGACGCTGAACGCGACCCGGCGCGACATGGCCGCCATGGGCTATTGCCCTTCGGGTCGGCTCTTCGAAGCGGCGGCATGCGGCGCGCCGATCCTTTCGGACGCGTGGGAAGGCCTCGACCTCTTCTTCGAACCAGGCCGCGAGATCCTGACCGCAAAAACCACTGAGGATGCGCTGGCGGCGCTGGACCTTCCGGCGGGCGAGCTGGCGCAGATTTCGCGCGCCGCACGGAAGCGGACGCTGGCCCAGCACACCTGCCACCACCGCGCCGCGGACCTCCTGCGATACCTTGAGCGTTCGATCCCCGCCCGTGACGACCTGCAGGAGGCATGACAGACGCCATGTGGGGCATCATCCCCGCCGCCGGACAAGGCACGCGCATCCAGCCACTGGCCTTCTCCAAGGAGCTGTTGCCCGTGGGCGTGAGGCGCGAAGGCGGCGCGGAACGCCCCAGGGCTGTCAGCGAATATCTGGTGGAGCGGCTGGCGCGCGGCGGCGCTGGCAAGATCTGCTTCGTGATCTCGCCGATGAAGTCGGACATCCTCCGCTATTACGGCGACCGCCTGGGCGAGGTGGAATTCGCCTATGTGGTCCAGCCCAGGGCGGCTGGGTTGTGCGACGCCCTCTTCCATGCCGCGCCGCTGATCCCCGCCGACGAGCCGGTGGTGGTAGGCCTGCCGGACACCATCTGGTTTCCGGATGACGGCTTGGCGCGCCTGCCGGAGGACCGCTTCTCGTTCCTGACCTTCCCGGTGGACGAGCCGCAGAACTTCGACGCGGTCATCGCCGACGAAACCGGGCGCATCCGCGAAATCCAGGTGAAGAGCCGCGAACCCGCGTCCCGCTGGATCTGGGGCGCCTTCAAGGCCCCGGGCCGCGTCTTCCACGAGCTGCACGCGCTTTGGCTCGAGCGCGGCCGCGAAGACGAGTACCTGGGCACCCTGGTCAACGCCTGGATCGCCGCGGGCGGCGAGGCGTGGAGCGCCCCTCACGGGAACGGCTACGTCGATGTGGGCACCCTGAACGGCTATCATGAGGCCCTGGCGCTGCTGGCCGGCGTGCCGACGCTCGCGGAACGCTAGACCTCGGCGTCGACCCCGCTCCGGCGAAGCTGCTCGCGCAGCTCGGCGCGGAGGCGCTCCAGACCGTCCGGGTGCACGGCCTCGCAACGACAGGTGAGCTTGGGTTCCGTGCCGGAGGCACGAAGCAGCCACCAGCCATCGGGACGTTCGACCCGCAGCCCGAGCGCGGGATCGAAGATCGCACCTTCGTGCTCGAGACGCCCGGCCACTTCGGTGACGACCTCGGCCTTGCGATCTTCCGGACAGGCCAGCCGGAGTTCCGGCGTCGCGAAGCTGGGCGGCAGGCTGTCCCGGAACGCCGCCAGACCGCCCAGGCGCGAAACGGCAAGAAATGTTCGGATCGCAGCGTAGAGCGCATCGTCCACGCCGCCCCACTCCTCGGCGAAGAAAATGTGGCCCGACAGCTCGCCGGCAAGCGCGGCCTCCTCCCGCTGCATGGTCTCGCGGACCAGGACGTAGCCGGAAGGCGAAACAGCGGCGCGGCCGCCGGCGCTCTCGACCCCGTCGAACAGCACCTTGCTGCACTTGACGTCACCCACGACCGCTGCGCCGGGGCTGTGGGCCAGCAGATCGCGGGCGAGCAGCAGCAACAGTTGGTCGGCCCACAGGATCCGGCCCTCCGCGTCCACCACGCCCAGCCGGTCGCCGTCCCCGTCGAACGCAACGCCCAGGTCGCAGCCGTGCGCCAGCACCGTCCCGGCGAGCTGGGAAAGGTTCGCGGCGACGGCGGGATCTGGATGATGCGCGGGGAAGCGGCCGTCGACCGAAGCGTTCAGCAGCCGGTGCTCGCCAGGCAGGCGCTCTACGAGACGACGGACCACCGGCGCGGTCGCGCCGTGCCCGCAGTCCCAGGCGACTTTCAGCGGGGGCATGCCGGTCGCGGCGCGGGCGAGCTCGTCCACATAGGCCTCGATCACCTCGGCCCTGCGCGCGGAGCCGCACCGATCGCGCGAGCCCTCCATCGCCACGAGCGCGCGCAGGCGCTCGCCGTGAACCCGTTCCTTGCCCATCAGGATCTTGAAGCCGTTCTCGTCGGGCGGATTGTGCGAAGCCGTGACCATAATCGCACCATCGAGGCCGAGCTCGCGGACGGCGAAGCCCAGCATGGGGGTGGGCCCGAGCCCGATCCGTTCCACGCGCAGTCCGCCATCCATCAGTCCCCAGACGAGCGCCTGCTCGAGACTCGCCGAAGTCAATCGACCATCGCGGCCGACGCCGACGCGGCTCAGCCCCGCGGCGCGCGCCGCCGAGGCGCAGGACAGCCCCAGGGCGTAAGCGCCGCCACGGTCGATGTCGCGCCCCGCGACCCCGCGGATGTCGTAGGCGCGCACCGCTTCGCGCCGGATGCGGCCCTCCGCCGGTCGACGGTGGCGGGCTCCATCGCGGGAAGCCTCGGGTCCCTGCAGGGCCTCCACGCTCACGGTCGAGGCTCCCCGTCAGGCCGTCAGGCGGATGTCGTCGTCCTTGGTCCCCGCAAAGGGCTTCTTGGCGGCTTCCGTCTCGAACCAGGCGATGGTGGCGCGCAGACCCTGCTCGAGCGTCGTCTGCGGCGACCACTCGAGGAGCCTCTCGGCCTTGCCGATATCCGGTTTGCGGCGACGCGGATCATCAATGGGCAGCGGCCGGAAGACGACCTCCGAGCTGGAGCCGGTGAGCGTCAGGACAACGTCCACGAGTTCGCGGATCGTGCGCTCCACCGGGTTGCCGATGTTCACCGGTCCGGGCTGCGGGCCGTCGTGGGCCATGAGCCGGATCAGGCCGTCCACCGTGTCGGCCACGTAGCAGAACGAGCGGGTCTGGGATCCGTCGCCAAAGACCGTGATGTCCTCGGAGGCGAGCGCCTGGCTGACGACATTGGAGACCACCCGACCGTCCTCGGACGAAAGCCTCGGGCCATATGTGTTGAAGATGCGGGCGACCCGGACCAGGCCGCGCCCCAGCCGGTCGTAGTCGAAGCACAGCGTCTCGGCGGCGCGCTTGCCTTCGTCGTAGCACGCCCGCGGACCGGTGCAGTTGACGTTGCCGCGGTAGGTTTCGACCTGCGGGTGGACGTCGGGATCGCCATAGACCTCGCTCGTGGAGGTCAGCAGGAACCGTGCGCCGCAGGCGTGCGCGAGCTTCAGGAGATGGTGAGTGCCAAGCACGCTCGTCATCAGGGTGTGCTCGGGATCCGCCTGGTAGAGCGGCGGCGAGGCCGCGCAGGCGAGATTGTAGATCTCGTCGAACTTGCGTTTCGTCAACCGGGCGGGAAGCGGCTCGACGATGTCGGCCTCCACGAGCTCGAAGCGGGAGCTGCGCTGAAGCTTGACGAGGTTGCCCCGGTCGCCGGTCAGGAAATTGTCCAGGCACACGACGCGTGCGCCTTCGGCGACGAGACGCTCGCACAGATGCGACCCAAGGAAGCCGGCGCCGCCGGCCACTAGGATAGTCTTGTCTTTCGTCTTCATCAGGACAGTCCCCTTGCCGACGCTCACGTCGACACGCTGAGAAGGTTGGAGGTGGCGGCTTCGGCGCGGGCGCAGATCGCCTCGCGGAGCCAGGCTTCGAGTTCCGCCGCCCGGTGGGTCGCCGTGTGTCCGGCCAGGATGCGGCGGCGGGCTGCCTCGGCCAGCGCGCGGCGACCCGGCTCGTCTGTGGACTCCAGAGCGGCCAGCACGTCGCGGGCGGATCGGGCGAGGATGATCTCCCGCCCAGGCGTGAACAGGGTCGAAAGGCCGTTCCAGACGTCGGAGATGATCGGGGTGGCGCAGGCGGCCGCTTCGAACAGGCGCACGCTCGGGGAGTAACCGGCCGCGATCATGTCGGCGCGGGTGACGTTCAGAGTGTAGCGGCTCGCCGCGTAGAAGGTCGGATGGTCGGCCGGCGCAACGTGCTCCAGCCGCTCGACATTGGCGGGCCAGGCGATATCGGCCGGATACTGCGGGCCGGCCACGCAGAACCTGAGGTGGGGGGCCTGGCGTGCGGGCTCCAGCAGAAGCCGTTCCAGGATCGGCTGCCGATCGGGGCTGTAGGTGCCGAGATAGGAGAGGTCCCACCGTTGCGGGCCCGGCGTCGGGTGGTACCGCTCGACATCGACGGAGCAGTAGAGCGTTCGCGCCGCAGGCGCGCCGTAGCAGCGCTGGATGCGTCGAAGCGTCGGTCCGCCGGTAAACGACAGATAGACGTCGTAGCCTGGGATGATCTCTGGCGCGAGGTACTCCTCATCGCCGGCCTCGAGTTTTGCGAGTGTGACCGGGGTGTCGATGTCGTAGAAGGCGGTGATCCCGTGCGCGGTCGACTGCACCCAGCGGCCCACCTCGACGCCCTGCGGTACGTACGACCCCACGATCACCGCGTCGGCGCGCTCGATGATCCGGGTGAAGCCGCGGCGGAGTTCGTCCAGGTCGCCGTACAGCTGCAGGTCGGCGTAGGCGCAGGCGGTGAGGTCGCGATGGGCGGCGTACCACGGCGCGTCCCGCTCAAGGAAAACGATGTCGTGGCCGCGCTCCGCAAACGCCCTCAAAAGGGCGCGATAGGTGGTGGCGTGCCCGTTACCCCAGGAGGACGACAGCGAAAGGCCGAGGACGACGAGCTTCACGCGAGGCTCCTTTCGCGCCTGGCGGCGATCTGGTCACGCAGCAACGCGTCCACCTCGACGGCGCGACGGGCGTAGGTGTGCTCGGAGAGGATCCGCTGGCGGGCCGCCTCGCCGATCGCGCGGGCGAGTTCGGGCGTCAGCGCCGCCAGGTGTTCGGCGACATCGCCGCCGTCGCGGGCGACGAGCACCTCCTCTCCAGGCGTCAGGAACAGCTCGATGCCTTCCCATGCATCGGTGATCAGGCAGGCGCCTGCGCCGGCGGCCTCGAACACACGGGTCGCAGGGGAGAAGCCCACGTCGGCCATGGAATCGCGGGCGACGTTGAGCACTGCGAGAGCCGATGTGTTGAAGGCGTTGTGGTCTGCGGTGCCGACGTGGCCGACCTTGCGAACGTTGGGCGGCATAGCCTTGTCGCCCCACCCTTCTCCACCGATCAGGAAGCGGCGACCGGAGAGCGCGGCGGCCGGCTTGAGGAAGAATTCCTCCACGCGAGCCTCCCGGTCGGGGAGCCGGTTGGCGAGGAAATTGAGGTCGCCCTGAAAGCGCTCTTCGGGCGCGACCGGGTGATGGGTAGCTGGATCGAGCGCATTGTAGATCGGCCGGCAGAAGCGCGCTCCGAGCTGCTCGTACGCCGAGACCACCGGCGGCCCGCCGCCGTAGGTCAGCACCATGTCGAGGTCGGGCAAAGCGCGGTGCATCGGCAACGAGGCGTCGGCGCGGAGGGCTGCGATGGTCGCCGGCGCGTCCACGTCCCAGAAGATCTTCACCGCGTGCGGCCGGGCGGTGGTCATGACGCCTTGGAGCAATTCGTCGTCGAAGACGCCCACGCCCGAGGCCTTCACGATCACGTCGGCGTGGCCGGCGAGATTGATGACCGCCCGCAGGGCGCTCTCGGTCGCCGGGTAGACGACGACCTTGGCCCAGTCGGGGGGGTCGATGTCGCGATGGCTCTGGCGGTCGAAGGCGTCGGGCTCGTAGAAGGTGATGTCGTATCCACGCTTCGCGAGCTCCACGAGCATGCCACGGTAATAGGTGGCTGCCCCGTTCCAGTAGGACGACAGGAGGCTCGAGCCATAGAAGGCGATCTTCATCAGGCAGTCTCCAGGGAGGGGACGTCGAGGCGGACGGCTATGCCCAGCAGCTCGCTGGCGCGATGCGCACACGTGTGGCGCGACAGGATGGTCTCCAGGCCGGAGCGGACGAGGCGCCGTCGCAGGTCCGCATCACGCTTGAGCGCCAGGAGGTGACTCGTCATCTCCACGTCGTCCCGCGCGACGAGGTAATCCTGGCCGGGCCGGAACAGGTCCTCGCAGTCGTGCCATGGCGCGCAGACGAGCGGGATCCCGCAGGCGAGCGCCTCGAAGACGCGGATCGTGGGAATGCCAGGCAGGGTCTCGACGTAAAAGCGCCGCGGAACGTGAATCGTCCCAAGATGGCGGGCGAAAACCTCCGGCGCCCGCGCGTTGGGCAGCCAGCCGCGATAGGTCGCGCCATGGCGGGCGAGGAGCTGACGGGCCTCCTGCGGATACCGCACGCCGAATATCTCCAACGGGAGCCCGGCCGCCCGGGCCGGGCCCAGCAGGAAATCCTCGAGTTCGGCGGTGCGTTCACCGTCGCCCCAATTGCCGATCCACACGAGGCCTGAGCGGGGCCCCTCTTCCGCCGGCGGATGGAAGAGCGCCACATCGGCGGCCTCGTGCCAGACGAACACCCGCTCGCCCCAGCCCCAGCGGCGGTAGACTTCCGCGAGAGTCTCGCCAAACGCCAGGACCCCGTCGTAGGCGCTCAGATCGAAGGCGCGGATCGCCTCGGGGTCGCTGACCGCCCGGTGATGGGTGTCGTGGAACAGCAGCCGGAAGGCCCCGCCGCGAGCCCGCGCCCGTCCGATGGCGGCCACCAGCGAAGGTTCGTTCCACTCGTGGACGATGACCAGGTCCGCGCCGTCGAGCGCTTCGGCTGGATCAAACTCGGCGCCGAAGGCGGTCGAGCCGAGTTCGGGATAGGCCGCGCGATAGGCTTCGAGCCCAGCCTCGCCATGGTCGGCGATCAGGTTGGCGAGGCTCCAGGCGCCCTGCGGTTCGAAGACCTCGACGTCGTGCCCCCGGCGGATCAGCTCGCGAAGGACCCCGCGGAGGAAGTGCGCATTGCCATGGTTCCAGCAGGAGGCGAGCGAATGAGTGAAGTAGACGATCCTCACGCCGCCACCTCCTGCAGAGGGGCCGCGAACCGCTCAGGTGCGAGATGGCGGTAGATATCGAGCACGCCGGCGCACATCGCCTCGACCGTGTAGCGTCCGGCACGGGCTCGAGCCTGGGCGCCGAGCGGAGCGGCCTGGGCGGGATCGGCCAACAGGTCCTCGATGGCGCGGGCGAAGCCGGCCGAGTCGCGCGGGTCCACGAAGACGGCTGCGCCGTCCCAGAGCTCGCGAAACGTCGGGATGTCGGAGAGCACGAGGGCGCAACCGGCCTGCGCCGCTTCGAGAACGCCCAGTCCGAAGGGCTCGTAGAGCGCCGCGGACGCGAAGATCGGCGCGCGTGATAGCCACGCCGCGATCTCGTCGGAGGTGAGGCGGCCGAGCGACTGCGCCTGGCAGAGCGTCACCTGCTCGCCGTTCGGACCGACGAGCGGGCCCGCGGCGAAGAGGGGCACGGAAATGTCGGCCGCCGCGCGATCGAGCGCCACGACGTTCTTTCCGGCGTCCCAGAGACGGCCGGAGGTGAAGACCATCGGCTCGCAAGGCTGGGGCGCGACCGACGTGGCGCGACGGCCATTGTGGACCGCGAAGGGCGCCGGAAGTTCATAGGCGCGCGCGGTGGCTTCCGCGAAGGCGCGGCTGGGCGCCACAAGCGCATTGCACGCGAGCAGGCCCTGCCAGAGCGTTTGGGTGCGCCAGCGGAAGTCCGCGGGCATCAGTCCTTCACGCACCGCCGCCCACCATGTCGCGAGGCACGAATGGCAGGCGCCGACGACCGGAGCGCTGAAGCCGCCCAGCGCCGCAAGCGCCGGGCTGTTCAGGTGGATGATGTCAGCCCGGCTCGCACGCGCCAGGCCCCGAACGACAGCGCTGCACTCCAGGATTTCCGCCGGTTCGGCCGCCATCCAGTCGAGCGGCATGCCGGTGTCGACGAACGACAGCCCCTCGACCGAGTTGGCTTGCCCGATCTGGTCCGGTCGGGGCGAGGGGCCGAAGGCCACGAGGGTCACGCTCGCGCCCGCCGTGGTCAGGCCGCGGGCGAGGTCGAGCGCATAGGTCCAGACGCCGCCCACGGCGTCGGCTGTCATCAGCACCCGTGGCTGTGGCGGCGCCATCAGGAGAGCGCCTCGGCGCGACGCCGCGCGCTTGCCCGCGCTGCGCGCTCGGAGGCGAGCCATTCGGCCAGGGCGGCCACACCGCGACGCCAGTCCAGCGGCTCGGGCAGTTGCAACTCGCGGCGGGCGGCGGAGGGATCGGAGACGTAGTAGCGCTGATCTCCGGCGCGCCAATCCGAGAAGCTGAGCTCGATCTTCTGGTGGGTCAGATCCTCGATATATCCGATGAGCTGAACGAGGCTGACCGCGTTCTGCGGCCCGCCGCCCAGATTGAAAGCCTGGCCAGAGACGCGGTCGATCCGACGCCAGGCCGCGACATAGGCCTCGACCGCATCGGCCACGTTCAAGATATCCCGCACCTGCCGGCCGTCGCCGTAGATGGATATGGGCTCGCCTTCCAGCGCGCGGATCAGGAAGTGGGCGACCCAGCCCTGATCCTCGGTGCCCATCTGCCGTGGACCGTAGATGCAGCTCATGCGCAGCACGCAGGTCGGCACGCCGAAGCTGCGTGCGTAATCGAGCACGTACTGATCGGCGGCCCCCTTCGAGCAGCCGTAGGGAGTGTGGAAATCCAGCGGTCGCGCCTCGCTGACGCCGCGGACCCGCAGCCGCCCGTCCTGTGGGCGGTAGGCGTCGCCGGAGAGCTCGAGCGCCACATCGGCCAGATCGCCATAAACCTTGTTGGTGCTGGCGAAGATCACCGGCGCGCCGCGACCTCGGCTGCGGACCGCCTCCAGCACGTTGAGCGCGCCTCGGACGTTGACCTCGAAATCCTCGACCGGGTCGGCCAGGCTCGTGGTCACGGCGACCTGGGCGGCGAAATGGAAGACCGCCTTGGCGTCACGGGCCGCCTCCGAGACCGCGCGGGCGTCGCGAACATCGGCGGTGACCGCGGTGATCCTGGATCCGTGGCGGGCCTTCAGCCAAGCGAGATTGCGCTCAACCCCTGATCGGGCGAGAGCATCGAAGACGATAACCTCATGGCCGTCGCTCGCCAGGCGATCGGCGAGATTGCAGCCGATGAAGCCGGCGCCCCCGGTGACCAAGACCGGGCCCGTGGCAGGCCGCGCCGGCGCGTTCATGCCACCAGCCCGCGCATCTCGAGCTCCTTGCGGGCCTCGATGACGCGGTCCTCCGCTTCCTGACGAGCCACCCATTCGGCGAGTTCGGCCAGACCTTCCGAGAAGTCCTCCCGCGCCTCATAGCCCAGCACGTTGTGCGCCTTGGTCAGGTCGGGGATGCAGTGGCGGATGTCGCCGGCGCGCGCCTTGCCGGCGATCTCGGGGGCGAGGTCCGGCCGGCCCATCGCGGCGGCCTGCAGGCGGGCCACCTCTTCGACGGTGCGATCGACGCCGGAGCCGATGTTGAACACCTGCCCGTCGGCCTCCTCGCGATCGAGGGCGAGCAGGAAGGCGCGCGCCACATCGCGGACGTGGACGAAATCTCGCCGCTGCTGACCGTCCTCGAAGATGACCGGCGGTTGTCCGTTCGCGATACGCGAGGCGAAAATGGCCAGCACACCGGTGTAGGGGTTGGAGAGCGCCTGGCCGGGACCGTAGGCATTCCACAACCGCAGCGCCGAGCCGCCCATGCCGTACTGGCGCGTGAGCGTGAGCGTCAGCCGCTCCTGCACGAACTTGCCGATGGCATAGACGGACTTCAGCCCGTTTCCCTTGGTCTCCGGGGTGGGAACCGGGACCATCGGCCGGCCCTCTTCGTCCTGCGGATCCCAGGAACCGTCGGGATTCCGGCCGACGCGGACCACGTCGTCCATCAGTCGGCCGTCGGTGGTGCGGTACAGCCCTTCGCCATAGACGGACATCGACGAGGCGACGACGACCCGCTGCACGGGGCGGTCGATCAGCTGCTGGAACAGGACGGCCGTGCCATAATCGTTGACGGCCGTGTAGCGCTCGACGGCGTACATGGATTGGCCGACGCCGACCTCGGCGGCGAGGTGGACCACCTTGTCCACGCCCCGCAGCACCTTGCGGACAATGGCCTCGTCGCGCACATCGCCGACCACGAGTTCGACCTCGCTCGGCAATTCGGCGGGCCTGGCGCGCGTGGGGTGGACCTGCTCGATCAAGCTATCGAGGACACGCACGTTTTCGCCGCGCTCGAGAAGCGCCCGGGCGAGGTGGCGGCCGATGAAGCCCGCGCCGCCGGTGATGAGAACCGTTTCCGCCATGGGGCCTCAGCGGGCCGGCCGGCGGGTTGACCGTCTCAGGTCCCCACGGGCATGAATGAAGACAAGGACTTGCTGCGGCATGGTCGACATCCCTCACGTCGGACACCGTTCAGCTAACCCGTCATCTTCATCTAAGTTCCCTTTTATTCTTAAGCCGTGGTTCCAGACAGCTTCGCTTGGAGCCACAAAAACTTTACGTGATCAGAACACAAACCATCGTTCAGCGATCCATGCGAGCAACATTTGAATATCCAGGAACCTCCACAGCCTTTGTGAAGGAGGTTCCAATTGTCGCGGTCGAGGGAACAAACCTCAGGCCGAGGCTATTTGGGCGCTAGGTACTTACCCTTGGCGCGGCCTTGGCCGCCGCCCATTGCGCAGGGGCGCCGATGAGCCGGAAGAAGCTGAGAGTCGGGATTGTGGGCGTGGGCAACTGCGCCTCGTCCTTCGTCCAGGGTCTCACGCACTATGCGGCGGCGACGGCCAACGAGCCGCCGCCGGGCCTGATGCATGTGGAACTGGGCGGCTATCACGTGAGCGACATCGAGATCGCCGCCGCCTTCGACATCCACGCGGGCAAGGTCGGCCGCGACGTTGGCGAGGCCATCCTGGCCGCGCCCAACAACACCTTCGTGTTCGCCAAACCCGGCAGGACCGGCGTGAAGGTGCAACGCGGGCCGACCCTGGACGGGATCGGCCAGTACGTGGCGGGCGACATCGAGGAATCTGAGGCGACGCCCGCCGATGTGGCCGAGGCGCTGAGGGCCTCGGGCGCCGACATCCTGGTTTCGTACCTCCCGGTGGGTTCGCAGCGGGCCACGGAGTACTACGCCGAGCAGGCGCTGGCGGCGGGTTGCGCCTTCGTCAACTGCATTCCGGTATTCATCGCCTCGAACCCGGTGTGGGCCAAGCGTTTCGAGCGGCGCGGCCTGCCGATCGTGGGCGACGACATCAAGAGCCAGGTCGGCGCGACCATCCTGCACCGGATGCTGGCCAATCTGTTCCGGGAGCGCGGGGTGCGGATCGACCGCACCTATCAGCTCAATTTCGGCGGCAACACCGATTTCAAGAACATGCTGGAGCGGGAGCGGCTGGCGTCGAAAAAGATCTCCAAGACCCAGGCGGTGACGAGCCAGATCGACGTGCCCCTCGCCCCCGACGACATCCATGTAGGACCTTCGGATTTCGTGCCCTGGCTGACCGACCGCAAGTGGGCGCACATCCGGGTGGAAGGGACGACCTTCGGCGGCGTGCCACTGAACGTGGAGCTGAAGCTGGAGGTCTGGGACAGCCCCAACTCCGCCGGGATCGTGATCGACGCGGTGCGCTGCGCAAAGCTCGGCCTTGACCGCAAGCTTGCGGGCCCGCTCCTCGGGCCCTCCAGCTACTTCATGAAAAGCCCGCCCGAGCAGTACACGGATCACGAGGCGCGCGAACGGACTCTGAGGTTCATCGCGGGCGACGACGCCCCACAGGCTGCGAAGCCGAGGCCGGCGGTGAAGCTGGCCTCGTGACGACGACGGTCTTCCTCGTGCGGCACGGCTCGCATGACCGGCTGGGACACGTGCTCTGCGGACGGATGGACGGCGTGAGCCTGAGCGATGGGGGCCGCAAGGAATCCGCCGCCCTGGCGATCCGGCTGAGAGGCGTGGACCTGACGGCGGTTTATGCGAGCCCGCTGGCCCGAACGATGGAGACCGCGACGCCGATCGCCAAAGCCGCCGGGCTCGCGCCTCGGTCTGACGAGGACCTGCTGGAGATCGACTTCGGCGAATGGACCGGCGAGCGCTTCGACGCGCTTCGGGACGACCCGGCCTGGCTGGTGTGGAACACGTCCCGCAGCCTCGCCCGCCCGCCCGGTGGCGAAAGCATGATTGAGGTGCAGGCTCGCCTGAAGCGATGGCTCGATCGCGTCCGGGCGCGACACCCTGACCAGCGGATCGCGGCTGTGACCCACTCGGACGTGATCAAGGCGCTGGCGGCGCACGCTCTGGGTTTCTCGCTCGACCAGCATGGCCGGCTCGAGGTGAGCCCGGCGTCGGTAAGCATTCTGGCGGCGGGAGACTGGGGACTGAAGCTGATGAGCCTCAACGAGACGCTTACATGACGAGCTTGACCACTGATCAGATCCGCGAGCGGGCGGCGGCCCTGGGCGACTGGTTCCACAACATCGACCTGAACGGCGTGCAGACCGCGCCGAACCACTTCCTGTCGGACTATCCGAATGTGAAGTGGCAGATGTTCCGCCATGCTGTTCCGGCGGACATGTCCGGCAAGACCGTGCTCGATATCGGCTGCAACGCCGGCTTCTATTCCATCGAGATGAAGCGACGGGGCGCGGACCGGGTCGTTGGCATCGACTTCGACGACCGCTATCTCGAACAGGCTCGCTTCGCCGCGGAGGTTAAGGGGCAGGACATCGAGTTCCGCAAGCTCTCGGTCTACGACGTGGCCGAGCTGGGCGAACGCTTCGACGTCGTCCTGTTCATGGGCGTGCTCTACCACCTGAGGCACCCGCTGCTGGCGCTCGACCTGATCCACGACCACGTGGCGGGCGACCTGCTGATCTACCAGTCGATGCAGCGCGGGTCGGCCGAGGACTACCCCGTCCAGGCGAACTACGACTTTTTCCAGCAGGACCACTTCAACGACCCCTCCTATCCGAAACTGCACTTCGTCGAGCACGAATACGCGGGCGACTGGACCAACTGGTGGGCGCCGAACGCGGCCTGCTCGGCGGCGATGCTGCGGAGCGCTGGCTTCAGGATCCTCGAGCACCCGGAGGGCGAAGTCTTCGTTTGCAAGGTGACCGAGCGACCGAAGCCATGGGGGGCGGTGTATCCGGCCAGACCCAAGAGCAACGGCAGGTCGAACGGTGACGGGATCGGGAGGGGCCACGCGTGATCGAGGCGGCGAAGATCTGGAACGAACCCAACAACAAGTCGCACTGGGATCCGAACCTCGACCCCGAATGGGATCGGTTCGCCGAGATGACGAGGTTGGCCGGCCAGGCCATAGCCGCCGAGAACGCCGGCCTGCCGC